>JAUCDU010000199.1:0-5488 GCA_034674825.1 Giesbergeria sp. | reverse complement strand
ATGATGACGAACTGCGGCGGCCAGTAAGAACCGGCAATCGCGTACTTGTCTTCATAGCCCTTGAACTTGCTGCTCTCGACCGAGCGTGCTTCCAGGCCGGTGCGGATCTCGGCCACGGTGTCGGGCTTTTCCATCCACATGTCGATCATGTTGACCTTGGCATCGCGTCCAATTACGAACAGGTAGCGGCCCGAGGCCGACAGGCGCGAGATGTGCACGGCATAGCCGGTCTTGAGGACGTTGATGATTTCCTTGCTGTCGCCATCGATCAGCGCAATCTCGCCCGCATCACGCAGCGTGGTCGAGAAGATGTTGCTGATGTTGTAGCTGTTCATCTTCTTCTTCGGACGCTTGTCCGGAGCGATGAGAACCTTCCAGGTTTTCTTCATGTCGGCCAGACCGAACTCCGGCGGCACCGGGGGGTCTTGCTGGACGTAGCGGGCCATCATGTCAACCGTGGCTTCGTCCATTTCACCCGAGGTCTGCCAGTTGGGCATGCCGGCGGGCGAACCGTAGGCGATGAAGACCTTCAGGTAGTCGGTGCCCTTTTCAAGCGTGATGTCGGGTGTCAGCGGTTTGCCGGTCGCACCTTTGCGCAGCACGCCGTGGCAGCCAGCGCAGCGCTCAAAGTAGATTTGGCGGGCCCGGTCAAACTCGGCCTGCGTCATCTTGGGCGCTTTGGGGTTCATGCTCTGGTACATGGGCACGTCGCCCATGGGAGACGAGCCAGCTTGGTAGTTCAACTCGGTGTCCGAGGCAAACGGCTTCTTGTCTTGGGCTACGGCGATCAGCGCCAGCGAGGAAAGTGCCAGGGCCGCGAGGCGCGCCAGCTTGCGGGTAGTCATACAGGCTCCTTGTGTGCCACAGCCCATGCCAAATCCCCTTGAGGGATACCCGTTGAAGGCTGCGACGGATCGGTTGCAACGGGCCGAACCCATATTCCTATACGTCACTGGGGCCATCGTTGATGCAGCTCAAATAGCCAAGCGAAGTGACTATTTAACAACGGGTTTACCCTAGGCAACGGATTGCACCCTTGCCACGCTCGGGCCTGCGGCAGCAAGCGGCCCGGCAACGGCTTCAAGGCAGGATCAGCAAGGCCCGAAAATCATTCACATTGGTGTGCGTAGGCCCTGTCACGACCGAATCGCCGAGCGCGCCGAAAAAGCCATGGCCGTCGTTGTTGGCCAGGCTGGTGCGCGGGTTGAGCCCCAGCGCCCAGGCCCGCGCCAGGGTATCGGGCGTGATCCAGGCGCCGGCGATTTCCTCCTGCCCGTCGACGCCGTCGGTGTCGGCCGCCAGGCCGTGGATGCGCGGGTGCCCCGCCAGCGCCAGGGCGCACGCCAGCAGGCATTCGACGTTGCGACCGCCGCGCCCGCTGCCGCGCACCGTCACCGTGCTCTCACCGCCGCAGAGCAGCACACAGGGCCCCGCCACCGGCTGACCACGCTCGGCCACCTGGCGCGCGATGCCGGCCAGCAGCGTGCCCATGTCGCGCGCCTCGCCTTCCAGAGCGTCGCCAAGAATGTAGGTCGGGTAGCCCGCTTCACGCGCCACCTGCGCTGCCGCTTCCAGCGCCTGCTGCGGCGCGGCAACGATTCGGCTCTCGCACCGTGCCAGCCTCGCATCGCCCGGTTTGACCGATTCGCCGGCGCCGCTTTCGAGCACGGTGCGCACGCCATCTGGCATGGCAATGCCGTAGCGCTGCAGAATCTCCAGCGCGTCGGCGCAGTGCGTGGCGTCGGCCACCGTCGGGCCAGAGGCAATGTCCGTCGGGTCGTCGCCCGGCACGTCGGAGATCAAGAGCGTCAGCACCCGCGCCGGGTGGCATGCGGCCGCCAGGCGCCCGCCCTTGATGGCAGACAGGTGGCGGCGCACGCAGTTGATCTCGCGAATCGTGGCGCCCGACTGCAGCAGCGCGCGCGACAGCGCCTGCTTGTCGGCCAGCGTGACCCCCGGCAGCGGCAAGGGCAGCAGCGATGAGCCACCGCCTGAAATCAGGCACAGCACGAAATCATCGGCCCGCAAGCCTTCGCACAGCGCCAGCATGCGCTGCGCCGCCTGCTCGCCTGCTGCATCGGGCACCGGGTGCGCGGCCTCGACAATTTCAATGCGCTCGCAGGGCACGGCGTAGCCGTAGCGCGTCACTACCAGGCCCGAAAGCGGCCCCGACCAATGCTGCTCAACCGCCTGCGCCATCGCCGCCGAGGCCTTGCCCGCGCCAATCACCACCAGGCGCCCCGCGACCTCGGACGCCGCCGGCACATGCGGTGGCACGCACTGCGCCGGCTGAGCCGACGCCACCGCAGCCTCGAACATGCGCAGCAGCAGTGCGCGCGGCGCAAGCGCAGCTTCAGCGTTCGGGTGCGTGTCAGTGGTGGTCATGGCCGGGCCTTGTCAACAGCAGATGGGGTAGCCCGCCAACCCAGGCCCTGCAGGGTGCCGTTTGCCGGGTGGTATTCGCAGCCCACCCAGCCTGCGTAGCCGAGTTGGTCGAGCAGACCCAACAGATATGTGTAGTTGATTTCGCCAGTGCCGGGCTCGTGCCGGCCGGGGTTGTCTGCAATCTGGATATGGCCGATGCGCGGCAGGTGTGCCTTGAGCGTGTTGGCAAGCTCGCCTTCCATGCGCTGCGCGTGGTAGATGTCGTACTGCAGCATCACATTGTCCTCAGCCACTTCGTCGATCAGGTCCAGCGCCTGCGCGGTGCGACTGAGCCAGTAGCCCGGGAAATCGAAAGTGTTGATGGGTTCGACCAGCAGGCGCAGGCCCTCGCGCCGCAGTTCGCGCGCCGCAAAGCGCAGGTTGCCCACCAGCGTGCGCCGCACCTCGCCGGCAGCAAAGCCTGCAGGGGCGATGCCCGCCATGCAATGCAGTTGCCGCACGCCCAGCGCCTGGGCATAGGCCAGCGCGCGGCCGACGCCCGCACGAAACTCGGCCACGCGGTCGGGATGGCAGGCAATGCCGCGCTCGCCCGCATCCCAGTCCCCGGGCGGCAGGTTGTGCAGCACCAAGGTGAGTCCGCGCGCGTCAAGCCGGGCACGAATCTCTGCGGCTTCCCAGTCGTAGGGAAAGAGAAATTCCACGCCGCGAAAACCGGCGTTCGCCGCGGCCTCAAAGCGTTCGAGAAACGGCAGCTCGGTAAACAACAGCGTGAGGTTGGCGGCGTAGCGGGGCATGCGGCGTATTTTGGCAGCAGGGCCACGCGGCAACACTCTGCTGACACCGCGAGCGCAATCGCTGCGGGTAATCCCTTGCCAACATGACGCAAGTCAAGTCTTCTGTGCCGGCGCGATCCCATACTTGGCCCACCTGCACAACGTTGGACTCCCGTGACCCTCGCCTCTGAACGCCACATCCCCCATTCGCTTGGCCATGCGTCTTTCGGTTTTTCGCTGCGCACCACCGCCGTGCTCGCGATGCTGGCTTGCGCCCCCTTGGGGCAGGCCTGGGCGCAGCAGACCGCCGTCGGACCGAAACCGGCGCAGACCGAGACCCGCCTGGCCGAAATCGTCGTAAGCGGCTCGCGCCAGGAGCAGGCCAGCGACGACCTGCCGGTGTCCATCGACGTCATTGGCGCGCAAGAAATCAGCAACCGCCAGAGCACCGATTTGCGCGACGCCGTGCGCGACCTGCCCAACATTTCGGTGCAGACGGCGCCCACGCGCCTCTCGGTCACCGGCTCCACCGCCAGCGCCCTGCGCGACGGCAACACCGGCCTCAACATCCGGGGCCTGGGCGGCAACCGCGTGCTGATGCTGGTCGATGGCATTCGCATTCCGCGCAGCTATGCCTTTCGCACCACCACGTTTGACCGCGAATACCTGTCGCTGGAGCTGCTCAAGCGCGTGGAAATCGTGCGCGGCCCGGCGTCGGCCCTGTACGGCTCGGACGGCATGGCCGGCATGGCCAACTTCATCACCTACGAGCCCCAGGATTTCCTGAAAAACGCCGACGGCACGGCCAAAACCATCGGGGGGCGCGTCTCTGCCGGCTGGAGCGGCGACAACGACGGCCACACGCTGGCTGGCACCATTGCCGGCCGCGCCAGCGACAGCCTGGACTGGTTGCTGACCGCCAGCACCAACGGTGCCCACGCGCTAAAAACCCAAGGCACCAACGACGAGCCCAACCTCAACCGCACCACCGCCAACCCGCAAAAAGACAGGGGCAACTCGCTGCTTGGCAAAATCGTTTTTCGCCCCACGGCGGGTCAGAAACACACCTTCACGCTGGAGCATGTGGAAAAAAGCGCCGACGTCGAGCTGCTCTCCAGCCGCACGCCGCTGCCCTATCGCGGTACGCCAAGCCAGATCGCCGGCGCCATCGTGCAAGAGACCGCCAGCCGCGACATGGAGCGCGACCGCTTCACCTGGGACGCACGCTTTGAGCTGAACGCGCCCTGGGCCGACAAGGTGCAGACCGTCATTGCGGCGCAGCGCGCAACCTCGCAGCAGGTCGGCACCAGCGTGCGCAACACCCTGCCGCTGCGCATTCGCGACACGCGGTACGGTGAGCGCACCTGGCAGGCCGGCGTGCAGGCCGACAAGTTGCTGCGAAGCGGCGACTGGGCGCACCGCCTCACCTACGGCTACGACTATGTTCGCAGCGACATCGATAACCTCTACACCGGCCTGAACCCTGCGCCGCCCGAGAAGTTTCCGCTCAAGCGCTTCCCCGACACCCGCGAAACCACGCATGCGCTTTACGTGCAGGACGAAACCGTCTGGGGCGACTGGAGCTTCACGCCCGGCCTGCGCCTGGACCACTTCGCCCTCGACGTCACCAGCCAGGCGGGCTTCTACCCGCCCGCATCGGAACCAGGCAAATCGCTCAGCGGCTCGGCGCTCTCGCCCAAGTTCGGCCTGCTGTACCGCGCCACGCCGGTCTGGACGCTGTACGGCCAGTACGCTGCCGGTTTTCGCGCCCCCGACGCTGGTCAGGTCAATGGCTACTTTGAGAACCTGGCCGAGCGCGTGGTGTTGATCCCCAACGCCGACCTCAAGCCCGAGCGCAGCCGGGGCGTGGAACTGGGCGCACGGGCGCGCTTTGATGCCCTGCGTGTGGACGTCGCCGCCTTCTCCAGCAACTACAGCAACCTGATCGTCGACCGCGTGCTGATTCGCGGCGCCGGCACCGCCACCGACCCGCGCGTGTTCCAGACCATCAACACCGACCGCGCCCGCATCCACGGCTTTGAAGTCAAAGGCGTGATGGACTGGGGCCGCATGGGTTGGGCGGGCGGCGCACGCCTGTCAACGCCGTTCAGCTACGGCCAGGCGCGCGGTAGGAACCGGGATACCGGCGCACCGCTCAATTCGGTGGAACCGGCCCAACTGGCGCTCGGCCTGCAGCTCGACACCGCCCCCTGGACGCTGCGCCTGGACATGCGCCACCACGCCGCCAAGAACGCCTCGGACATCGACAGCTCCGCCGCCGTCAAGGCACCCGCCACGCAGTTCACCATTCCAGCGGCCACCACGCTCGA
>JAUCDU010000198.1:0-5514 GCA_034674825.1 Giesbergeria sp. | reverse complement strand
GATCTACGGCGACAACCTGCTGGCCATGGCCGCGCTGCTGGCGGGCGATGAGCAAACGCCCAGCCTGCGCGGCAATGTGGATTTGATCTATATCGACCCGCCATTCGACAGCAAGGCGGATTACCGGACGAAGGTCACGCTGCCCGGCGTGGAACTGGAGCAGCGGCCCACGGTGATCGAGCAGTTTGCGTATTCGGACACGTGGAGCGATGGCACGGCGTCGTACCTCGCCATGATTACGCCGCGTTTGATTTTGATGCGGGAGTTATTAGCGGATACCGGGTCGATTTATGTGCATCTGGATTGGCATGTGGGTCATTATGTCAAGATTTTGCTAGATGAAATCTTTGGAAAAAACCATTTTGATAATCAAATTGTTTGGCATTACAGTCAAGGAGGGAAATCTAATGAAGGTTTTGCAAAAAAACATGATCTAATGTTCGTGTATAAAAAAGGTATGGATAGATTTTTTGATGGAAGATCTGTTCGGATGCCATTTACACCACACAAGCAGGATAAATCTGGGAAAAATTATGGCGGTCGAATGGGAGTTGATGAAGATGGCCGTGAGTATGTAGAGAAATGGGGAACTGGAAAGAAAAAATTGTATCGTTATTATTTGGATGAAGGAAAAGTACCAGAAAATGTTTGGTCAGATATTCAATCTATCCAATCTGATGCAAGTGAGCGTTCTGGTTATGCAACCCAAAAACCAGAACCTTTAATTGAGCGAGTAATTCTTGCTTCATGTCCATCCGGTGGAGTAATTCTGGATGTCTTTGGAGGCTCTGGAACAACTGCGGCAGTCGCCGAAAAACTAGGCCGCCGCTGGATTACCACCGATATTGGCAAACCCGCCTGCATGATCATGCGCAAACGCCTGATCGACCAGGAAGCAAAGCCTTTCCTCTACCAAGCCATTGGCGATTACCAAGTCGAAGCCGCCAAAACCCATTTCGGCAAGCGCGATTTCCGCATCGGCGACCTTTCGCAAATCGTGCTCTCGCTTTACGGCGCATTGCCGTTGCCGCCAGAAGCCAACCCACAGCGCAATCTGGGTCAGATTGCCGGTGTGGATTTTGGCGGCAGGCGCGGCAGCAAGACGCTGGTGCTGGCCGATTCACCCAACAAGCTCACGGGCGCGGCCACGCTGAAAAAAGCGATTGCTCAGCGCGACAACTTGCTGGGCGGCTGGGATCGTGTGGTGGTGCTGGGCTGGAATTTCGAGCCGTCGATTGGCGAGACGATTACGGCGCTGAATGACAGCCGACTGGAGGTGCTGGTGATTCCCCCCGATTTGCTTGACCGTCTACGCAAGAAAGGCGGCGTCGAAAAGCTGCGTGGGCAGGTGCGCTTTTCGTCGCTGCAATATCTGACGCTGCACCCGATTGAACGGCGTGCGCAGGGCGATCAGGAAGCGCTGACCGTGCGCCTGAAAAACTATGTGTTGCTTTCGCCCGAGGCGATCAATCTGGACGATGCCAACCGCGCCAAATTGCAGGCCGTGGCGAATAAGGAGCCGCTGGCGTTGATCGAATACTGGGCGGTTGACCCTGATTACGACGGGCAGATATTCCGCTCGGTCTGGCAGGACTATCGGGGCAATACGGCCAATGACGGCGATGCGCTGCGCGTGAGTACCAGGGCGGCGCTGACCGTGCCCGCCAAAACCGGCCCGCGCAAGGTGTGTGTGCGGGTGGTGGATGTGTTCGGGTTTGAGGCGGAGGTGGTCAGCATCGTGGAGGGCGTGGCGTGAGCGGGCGGCTAGCGCTTCAAATCCCGATAGAAATTTTCATGCGGCCCCAGGGCTTCCAGATACACCAGCCGCACGGTGTCTTCACGGGTATAGCCCAGCAGATACAACTGGCCATTGCTGCGGAATTTATGCACCCAAAGCTGGGCCAAATCGCCTTTTTTGCGTTCGCCCAGGTTGGGGTCGTCAGCGATGGCGGCCACGGCGGCGTCGGTGTCCGCAATCAGCGTGGCATTGGTCAGTTTTTTGTAGCTGCGGGCAAAGCGCCGGGTCTGGCGCACTTCCCAGCTCATGCCCCAACTCATGCCTGCACGGCAGCGGCGCTGCGCGGCACGAAGGGGGTGGCGTCTTCGCGCGGTTCGGCCAGGCTCATCAGGCTTTCGGCAATGAAGGAGGCGGGCAGTTCCGGGTTGTCCAGCGCGGCGCGGCCCACCTTGGCCCAGAACTCCACCTGCCCTTGTACGGTGCGGAATTCTGCCTTGGCGGCAGCGCGGGCGGCATCAACCAGGGTTTCGTCGATACGCACTGAGATGGTGGACATGGTGTTTCCTTTCTTGAGTTACCACAATTGTAGGCAAATTGGTGTCTTATGGCTTTGAACAATGATTCCCCTTTGGCGCTTTCCGCCGCCCTGACCGCCCGCGCCCAGCAGCTTTGCCTGGGGCTGGAATCCGGTGCTGCCGACCTGCTGGAGCTGGTGACGCCGACCACGGCGGAACTGCTGCATTGGTGGTTTGGCCAGGATATGGTGGATGCACGCGGCGGGCTGAATTTTCATGCGGGGCAGAAGCAGGCGATCTTGAACGCCATCGTGGCGCATGAGGTGCTGGGCGCTACCAGCTTGCAGGATTTGTACGAGAAGGCAGCGCCCGATGCGCTGCTGGTGGGTACGCGGCTGGCCGAGGTGTCACAACCCAAACACGCCCATCCCAAATACTGCTTCAAGATGGCGACGGGCACGGGCAAGACCTGGGTGATGCAGGCGCTCTTGATCTGGCAGTTGCTCAACAAGAACGCGGCGCTGGCCGAGGGGGTGGACAACCTGCGCTTTACGCGCCACTTCATGGTGGTGGCGCCAGGGCTGATTGTTTATGAACGGCTGCTGGATGCGTTCTGCGGAAAGTTGATAGCTGATAGCGTAAGTGGAGTCAGGGATTTTTCCGAATCCGACGTGCAAAAATTTGCCGACCTGTTCATTCCCGAGGCGCACCGCGATGCGGTGTTTGCCTTTGTGCGCGGCAATGTGTGCGCCAAGCATGAGATCGGTTTGAAGGCCACGGGCAACGGCATGATTGCCATCACCAACTGGCATTTGCTGACTGAAGGCGATGCACCGGAAGACGAGGTGGAGGATGTGGATGCGCCCGGTGCGCCGTTGCCCGCGCACGAGGTGGCTGCTGCCGTGTTGCCGCTGGCCCCAGGCCGTGCCACGGGCAATAGCCTGGAGGTGCTGGACAGGCGCTATGCACGCGGCAATGTGCTGGAGTATCTGGCGGGGCTGCCCGAGCTGCTGGTGTTCAACGACGAGGCCCACCATATCCACGACTTCAAGCGCGAGGGCGAAGTCACCGAAGTGGAGTGGCAGAAAAGCCTGAGCCGCATTGCCGCGCCCAAGGGGCGGCGCTTTGTGCAGGTGGATTTTTCGGCCACGCCGTACAACGATGTGGGCAGTGGCAAGAACAAGAAAAAACTCTACTTTCCGCACATCGTGGTGGACTTCGACCTGAAAAGTGCCATGCGTGCCGGGCTGGTGAAATCGCTGGTGCTGGACAGGCGTAAGGAGATTGGCGCATTGCCGTTGAACTTCAAGGCCGAGCGCGATGAAGACGGCAATCCCGCGTTGAGCGAGGGCCAGCGTGTGATGCTGCGTGCGGGGCTGCAAAAGCTGCGCAAGCTGGAAAAGGACTTTGCCGCCCTCGACCCCGCACGCCATCCCAAGATGCTGGTGGTGTGTGAGGACACGACGGTATCGCCGCTGGTGGCGCAGTTTCTGCAAGAGCAGGAGGGCTTGCAGGACGGTGAGGTGATGACCATCGACTCTGGCAAAAAAGCCGAGCTGGGTGAAAAAGACTGGGCACCGGTGCGCGAGCGGCTGTTCAACGTCGATAGGCACGCTGCGCCGCGCGTGATCGTGAGCGTACTGATGCTGCGTGAGGGCTTTGACGTGAACAACATCTGCGTGATCGTGCCGCTGCGCTCGTCGCAGGCGCAGATTCTGCTGGAGCAGACCATAGGGCGCGGCCTGCGGCTGATGTGGCGCGATGCCGAATACGCCGACCTCAAGCGCGAGAACCGCGAGCGCATTGCCGCAGGGCAGGAGCCGGGCAGCCTGCTGGATGTGCTGTCCATCGTGGAGCATCCGGCGTTTCAGTCGTTTTACGATGAACTTCTGAAAGAAGGGCTGGCAGGCACCACGGGCGAGGCGATGGATGGGGCATCAAGTACGGGCGATGTGATGGCTGCCGAGCTGCGCGAAGGCTTTGAGTCGTTCGACTTTGGCATCCCTTTCATCCTGCGTGAAGCCGACGAGGAAAGCTGCCACACGGCGCTGGACGTTACAGCACTGCCTACATTTACTGCCATGCCGCTGCCGCAGTTGGCGGCGCTGTTGGGCAAGGGCGATACCTTTATCTCGCAAGACTTGCAAAGCGCCACGCTGTTTGGCGACTACCGCGTGGATGGCGCGGTGATGAATGTGGCGGGCTATAACGATTATCTGGCGCGGCTGACGCGGCGCATCAGCCAGGCGCTGTCCGACCCGCTGCCCAAGGGCAACAAGATCGCCACGCATTTGGCCAAGCCCTATTTGCAGGTGAACACGGCAGATTTGACGGGCTGGCTGGATGACTACATCTGGACGCAGCTTTTCAGCGCGGACTTCAACCCGCTGGGCGAGAGCCTCGGCACGGAAAACTGGCGCTTGCTGCTGCTCCAGCCCGTGGTCGATCACATCACCAAGATTTTTGCGCTGGCGCTGCTGGAAGCCGAAGAAAAGCACCTTACGGGCCAAACCGAAGTTCACGCACGCTTGTTGAGCGAAACCCCGCGTCTGATGGTGCGCGAGGCGCATTCGGTAGCGGTGAGCAAGTGCATTTACACCCGTCTGGGCTGGCCCGCACGCAATGGCGGGCTGGAAAAGGCGTTCATCTATTGGGCGCAGGCGGATAGCCAGATACAGGCGTTTTGCAAGATCAGCGAAACACGCCACCCGTTTGCGCGGCTGCGCTATGTGAAGGATGACGGCCTGCCCGCCTTCTACAGCCCCGACTTTCTGGTGCGCACGGACAGTGCCATCTATCTGGTGGAAACCAAGGCGCAGCAGCAGACCATTCACCCGAATGTGCAGCGCAAACTCAAAGCTGCCATGGCCTGGTGCGAGCGCATCAATGCGCTGGAGCCGCAGCACCGGCAAGGCCTGCCCTGGCATTACGTGCTGCTGGCCGAGGATGCGGTACGGGAATGGCAGGCCAAGGGCACGCATCTGGCGCAACTGCTGGACTTTGCGCGGCTGCGGCCTGCTGCCAGGGCAGATTTGCAGGAACGGTTGATTTAGAACGTGTTGACGATCTCTACGCGAGAGTGTGGTCGCGGCCTCGGGCGGTCTGCGTTGTTGCAAACCCTCGCGATAGCACTGGCTATCGCTGCGGTTTGCGTCTGGTAGTCCACCCCGATCCGTCAAGTTGCCTGATGGCTTGAAGAGTCAACGTGGCAACTGGCTGTTGCCCATCAGGAACATATCCACGGCGCGGGCCGCCTGCCGT
>JAUCDU010000197.1:0-5516 GCA_034674825.1 Giesbergeria sp. | reverse complement strand
CCCGCAGTTGCTGGCCCAGATCGGGCTTGTCGGCAAAGGGGTCGGTGGGGTTGCGCGCCTGGATCACGTCTTCCATGCGCGTCTGCACCGAGGCCAGCGCCTTGGGGTGGCTGAAGATGTAGAACTGGTCGCTGGCGACCGCTTCAAACACCTTGTGCGCGACTTCGGCGGCGGTGATCTTGCCGCTGCCAACCGCCTTGTCGCTCATGGCCTGGCCGATGATCTGGCTCTGCGTCGGGTTTTCCGCCAGCAGTGCTGCTGGCCGGTTGCGGTGGCTTTGGCTGATCCCCGTGGGCACGAAGAACGGGCACAGCAGGCTGGCGCCCACCTGGTCGGTCACCAGCGACAAATCCTGGTACAGCGTTTCGGTCAGCGCCACCACGGCGTGCTTGCTGACGTTGTAGACGCCCATGTTGGGCGGCGCCAGCAGCCCCGCCATGCTGGCGGTGTTGACGATGTGGCCGCGCCAGGCCGCATCCTGCTTGGCGGCGGCCAGCATCATGGGGGTGAAACAGCGCACGCCGTGCACCACGCCCCACAGGTTCACGCCCAGCACCCAGTTCCAGTCGGCCACCGAGTTCTCCCACACCAGGCCACCCGCCGCCACCCCCGCGTTGTTGAAGACCAGGTGCGGCGCGCCAAAGCGCTCTTGCACCTCGCGGGCGAGCTGGTCCATCTGCGCCGCGTCGGAAACATCGACGCGCCGCGCCAGCACCTGGCAGCCGGCGGCAATGGCTTCGGATTCGGCTGCGTCCAGCGCGTCCTGCTGCACATCGACCAGCACCAGGTTCATGCCGCGCTGCATGCCAATGCGCGCGCACTCCAGGCCAAAGCCCGAGCCAGCGCCGGTGAGTACGGCGGTTTTGCCCGCGAAATCTTCAATCATGAAAGTGTCTCCTTGGAAGGTTTATCAATCAGGGCATGGCGGCTTGCGAGCGGCGGCCTAGGCCAGAGCCACCGCGCAAGGGCCGCCCCGGCGCGCTGGTGGCGTCCCTCTTCACGGAAAAGCCGAGAGAAGGGGGAAGGCGCGTAAGCGACTCAGGGGGTTGCACTCCTCAATACATAGCCGATACGGGGGAAATGAACGTGCACAGTGCCAGCGCGCGGGTCTTCGCGGCGCACGATGTAGCGCGTGCGTGTGGCGGCCACCAGCGTGCCCTGCGTGGATTCAGGGCCGAAACTCTCCGGGGTGACCGTCACCTCGCTGCCAAGCGCAATGCCGTGGTCGTTCTGGAACACTTCGCTCATGTGCGGCAGCGGCTCGGCGCCAGCGGCCACGGTGATCGCGTCCTGCGCGGTGAACTTCTGCATCTGGCCGTGGCCCAGCGCGGCCATGCGGTCCATCCATTCGAGCACCGCCGGCACGTGGTCCAAAACGTCGGCCACCGAAGGCGTGCACACACGCGTAAACCACAGCGGGTGGTAGGCCGCAAAGTCGGCCACGCAGGGCTCGGTGCCAAACAGGAAGTCGTGCTCTTCGACCATGTGCGCAATGCGACGCAGATAGGAGCGGTAGGCCGGCGCGGCGTCTTGCGTGCGCAAGCGCGTCATGTTCACGCTCATGGCCTTGCGGTCTTCGGCAAAGGCCATCCCGGCCTCGGGCGGCAGCTTGGCAAACAGCGCGGCAACCCCCTTGGGCTGCATGTTCCAGGCCATCGCGGTCCAGAACAGTGTGCTGTCGGCCCATTGGGCAAAGATGCGCGAGACCCCTTTGAGGTGCGGCGGATACAGCATCGGCTCAGGCGCACGATGGTCCAGCACCTCGCAAATCAGGGCGGTGTCGCAGTAGATGTCGGCGCCAATCTGCAGCACCGGCGTGCGCCGGTAGCCGCCGGTGAGCGCGACGACGTCCGGCTTGGGCATGACGGAGGGTATGAGCACCGACTTCCAGGCCAGTTGCTTGGCGCCCAGCACAAGCCGCACCTTTTCGGCAAAGGGCGACGCGGGGTAGTGGTGCAGGATGAGTTCGGTGGTCATACAGCCTCCATGGAAGAATGCCTGGCGCCGGCGGCTCAGATCAGTTTGACGAGCTGCTTGCCGAAGTTCTTGCCCTTGAGCAGGCCCAGGAACGCCTCCGGTGCGGCGGCGATGCCTTCGGCGATGCTCTCACGCGGGCGCAGCTTGCCAGCGGCGACCAAGCCGCCAAGTTCTGTCAGCGCCTCGGGCCAGACCTCCATGTGCTCGCTGACGATGAAACCCTCGATCTTCAGGCGGTTCACCAGAATCAGCGCCGGGTGCGCCATGGGCAGCGGCGCGCCGTCGTAGCCGGCGATCATTCCGCACAGGGCGATGCGACCAAAGGCATTCATGCGCAGCATCACAGCGTCCATGATCCAGCCGCCGACGTTCTCGAAATAGCCGTCAATGCCCTTGGGGCAGGCTTCTTTCAGCGCCTTGCCCATGGCCTTGCCGTCGCTGTGCTCCTTGTAGTCGATGCACACGTCAAAGTGCAGCTCGTCCACCGCGTACTTGCACTTCTCGGGCCCGCCCGCGATGCCCACCACGCGGCAGCCGCGCGCCTTGGCCAGCGCGGCAAAGGCGCTGCCGACGGCGCCGGTGGCGGCGCTGACGACGACGGTGTCACCCTCCTTGGGTGCAATGATTTTCACCAGGCCATACCAGGCGGTCACGCCGGGCATACCGACGGCGCCGAGGTAGTACGACAGCGGCACGTGGGTGGTGTCCACCTTTTTGAGCGAGCCAGGCTGGCCCGCATCGACCACGCTGTACTCCTGCCAGCCGCCAAAGCCCACGACCTTGTCGCCGACCGCGAACTTGGGGTGGCGGCTTTCGGCCACTTCGCCCACGGTGCCGCCCTGCATCACCTCGCCCACCGGCTGCGGCTGGGCATAGCTCTTGGCGTCGTTCATGCGGCCGCGCATGTAGGGGTCGAGGCTCAGGTAGTGGTTGCGCACCAGCACCTGACCGTCCTGCAAGGCAGGGGTGTCGGTGGTGACGAGCTTGAAGTTGCTGGCGACGGCTTCGCCCTCGGGGCGGTTGTCGAGATGAATTTGCTGGTTGCGTGGCATGAAGGTCTCCTTGTGACTGTCTAAATACTATGTTTTCGATAGCTTTACACGTATATGTGTAAAGCGCTAGAGGCCTATTTGGCTTGAAATGTTGTCGGTATGCAGCAGCAAGGTCAATCGGTGGCAATGGCCGGCGCGCCGCTGGCGCTGCCCGGGCCACCCGGCGCGCTGCCCACGTACTTGAAGGTGCCACTGGCGTGCGTGCACACCCGCCCCTCTGCGTCATACACCGTGGCTTCGGTGAAGGCCATGCTGGCGGTGCGGTGGAGCACGCGGCCCTTGGCAACCAAGGGGCCCTTGGCCGCTTGCATGAAGCTGGTCTTCATCTCGATGGTGACCGCGCCAGACTCTGGCGCGAGGCTGCGCGCCGCCGCCGCCATGGTGACGTCGAGCAGCGTCATGGAGGCGCCGCCGTGCGTCACCCCGAACGAGTTGAGGTGCTCGGGCCGCGCCTCGTAGTGCAGCTCGGATTCGCCGCCCTCCATGCGCACCAGCTTGACACCGAGCATGCTGACGAACGGAATCCTGACGCCAAAGCCCAAGCTGAAATCGCTTGCTTCGCTCATGCCGGTCAGCCTCCGACCAGGGCGCTCACGCCGCCGTCGACCGCCATGTGCTGGCCGGTGATGTGCTTGCCGGCATCCGACGCAAACAGCGCGCACAAGCCCTTCAAATCTTCGTCGTCCCCCAGGCGACCAAGCGGCGCGTGGGCCATCAAGTTGTCTTCGCCCAGCGTCTTGAGCAGGCCCGCAGTCATCTTGCTCGGGAAGAAGCCCGGGCAGATGGCGTTGACGCGGATGCCGTGCTTGCCCCATTCGCCCGCCAATGTGCGCGTGAAGTTGATCACCGCCGCCTTGGAGGTGTTGTAGGCAATGGTGTTCATGCCCTGCGGGTTGCCGCCGAGACCGGCGATGGAGGCCACGTTTATGATGCTGCCGCTTTTGCGCGCAATCATGCTGTGCTTGGCGACGTACTGGCTCAGGATGAAGTAGCCGCGCACGTTGAGGTTCATCACCTTGTCCCAGGCCTCCAGCGGGTGGTCCTCGGCCGGCGCGCCCCAGGTGGCGCCCGCGTTGTTCACCAGGATGTCGATGTCGCCCACGCGCTCCATGGTCTCGCGCGCCAGGCGGTGGATGTCGGCTTCCTGCGCGCAATCGGCGGCGATCCAGCGGGCGTCGATGCCGGCGGCCTGCAGCTCGGCGGTGGCAGCTTCGAGGTCGGCCGCCTTGCGCGAGCTGAGCATCACCTTGGCCCCGGCCTCCCCCAGCGCTTGCGCCATCTGCAGGCCCAGGCCGCGCGAGCCGCCGGTGACCAGGGCGGTCTTGCCGGTCAAGTCGAAGAGTTGCTGAATCGTGCGGGACATGAAATCTCCTTGGCTGCAGTGAAGTGCGCTCGGGCATGGGTCGCAAGAGCGCTCAATCGGCCATTTTGCGGCGGCCTGCACCGCTTGGGTGTCACGTGGGCGATTGGAGGCACGCGGTGCAGACGCATGCTTGCCGACAGCAAACACCCCACTCCAGCACCCTTACGCACCTATGGGCACCAATGGGCACCCGTGCGGTCAAGGCGGTCACCTTGCATGCCGCCGGTGTTCTGTGCCGCCTGTGAAGCCTGGCGTTTGCCAGCGCCCGGGCCTGCTGCGGCAGGGTTTTTACAGCCGGCGGACTGCGCAGCCGCCAGGCAGCTCTGCGCGCCTGCATGCACTGCGCAACGCCGCAGCTCTGCGCCTGGCTGCGGCTGCCTTTCAACAAAACAGAGGCTTACTTCTTCTTTTCCTTGCCCTTGGGCATCACGGCGGTCATGGGCGGCGTTGGGCGGTCGCTGCCGCCTGCCTTGGGCAGCGAAGTGTCCTTCTTCGGTTTCTTCGTCATCTTTTCGTTGCGCTGTTCTTTTGCCATGCCAGGCTCCCTAGTTGCAGCCCGACGTGGGCCTTAGGGGCCGAATGGTAGGCCGAAACGCAAGCGGAAAAAACAGGTGCGCGAAGAAAGCGCTCGCAAGCCATTGCGTTGCGCAATATCGGGCCGAGGCGCGGCTGCACCGCAGGGCTTAAAAAGCGTCTTCGGCCAGGCTCGCGCAGGTCAGGTCGCGCTCGTTCACCACCTGGAGCCAAGCGCCAATCTTGGGCAGCTCATAATGGTAAAAATAGCGCGCTGCGCCCGTCCTGCCCTGGTTTGATGCTATCGATAGCGAAGCATCCTTGGCCAGCACCGTCACCATCACATCCAGCCAGATCCAGGCCAGCACGGTATGGCCAAAAGCCTGCATGTACGGGACGGCGTTGGCCAGCGCATCGCTTGGCTTGCCGGTGGCCCAGGCTGCCTGTGTCGCGGCGGCGACCTGCTGCAAGGCGTCGCCCAGCGCAGCCGCATGCGCTGCCAGTGCGGGCACAGCGGCGGCCTGCGTCATAGTGGCTTGCATGCGTGCGGCCAGCAATTGCAGGCCCTTGCCATCTTCCATCAGCACCTTGCGCCCGAGCAGGTCGGCCGC
>JAUCDU010000196.1:0-5520 GCA_034674825.1 Giesbergeria sp. | reverse complement strand
TGATGCCGACGTTCGGCCGAAAGCCGTCCCGGTCAAGCATAATCGAACCCCAAAATCTTAAAACTGCGTCCATTATGCACGGCCCTTGCCTGCAGCGACGGCAAGCGCGCGCGCAGTCTGCAATGTTCCGATGAAAGCCTCCCAGTTCTTTATTTCCACCCTCAAGGAAGCCCCCGCGGACGCCGAAGTGGCGAGCCACCAGCTCATGACCCGCGCCGGCCTCATCAAGAAGCTCGGTGCTGGTATTTACAGCTGGATGCCGATGGGCCTTCGGGTGATTCGCAAGATTGAAGCGATCGTGCGCGAGGAGATGAACCGCGCCGGTGCCGTCGAGCTGCTGATGCCGGTGGTGCAGCCGGCCGAGTTCTGGCAGGAAACCGACCGCTGGAACAAGATGGGGCCGGAGTTGATGCGTGTGAAAGACCGCCACGGTCGCGACTTCGTCATCCAGCCCACCAGTGAAGAGGTGGTGACCGACATAGCGCGCCAGGATTTGCGCAGCTACAAGCAGCTGCCGCGCAACCTCTATCACATCCAAACCAAGTTTCGTGATGAGCGGCGCCCGCGTTTTGGTGTGATGCGCAGCCGCGAATTCATCATGAAAGACGCCTACAGCTTTGACCGCGATCTGGATGCGGCCAAAATTAGCTACCAGGCGATGGCCAAAGCCTACCGCGCCATTTTCGACCGTTTCGGGCTGCGCTACCGCGCCGTTGCGGCCGACAGCGGTGCCATTGGCGGCGACCTGAGCGAGGAGTTTCAGGTGATCGCCGCTACCGGCGAGGACGCCATCGTCTACTGCCCCTCCAGCGACTACGCCGCCAACATGGAAAAGGCCGAGGCCCTGGCGCCCGCCGGACCGCGCCCTGCGGCGGCCCAACCCATGACCAGGACGCCCACGCCGGGCAAGGCCACCTGCGCCGATGTGGCTGCATTGCTGGGCGTGCCGCTGCAGAACACGGTGAAATCACTGGTGTTGGCCACCGACGAGACCAACGAGGCGGGCGAGATCATCCGCAGTCAGGTCTGGCTGCTGCTGCTGCGCGGCGACCACGATATGAACGAGATCAAGGTGGGCAAGGTGCCGGGCCTCGATGCAGGGTTTCGTTTTGCCACCTTGGACGAAATCGAGGAGCACTTCGGTTGCAAGCCAGGCTACCTGGGCCCCATGGGGCTGAAGAAGCCTGTCAAGACGGTGGCAGATCGCGACGTGGCGATCATGGCCGACTGGATTTGCGGTGCCAACGAGCCCGACTTCCACATCACCGGCGTGAACTGGGGCCGCGACCTGCCTGAGCCCGATGCCGTGGCCGATCTGCGCAACATTGTCGAGGGGGATCGGTCGCCCGACGGCAAGGGCGTGCTGGCGATCGAGCGCGGCATCGAGGTAGGCCATATCTTTGTGCTCGGTACCAAGTACAGCGAAAGTATGGGCGCCACCTTTCTGGCGGAAGACGGCAAGCCGGCATTTTTCGAAATGGGCTGCTACGGCATCGGCATCACGCGCCTGCCTGCTGCTGCCATCGAGCAGAACCACGATGAGCGCGGCATCATCTGGCCGGACGCGATAGCCCCGTTTACGGTGGTGCTGTGCGCCATTACGCCAGAGCGCTTCCCTGAGGTGAAAGCTGCCGCGGAGCAGTTGTACGCACAGTTGCTGGCCGCTGGCGTGGATGTCATCCTCGACGACCGCGGCGAGCGCCCCGGCGCCATGTTTGCCGATTGGGAGCTCATTGGCGTGCCGCACCGCGTGACGATTGGCGACCGCGGTCTCAAGGACGGTCTTGTCGAATACCAGCATCGGCGCGATACTGCGGCGACAAAAATTGCCATTACTGACATCCTGGCACACTTGAAGGGCCAATTGAGCGTATGAACGAGGGGATTTCGCGACGCAGCTGCCTGGCCGCAGCGCTGCCTGCATTGGCACCGTTTGCCTGGGCTTTGCCCAATGCTGCGCACGCTGCAGGGCAACTGGAAGAGCCGCTGGCAGATTCGGTGCGCTCGGCCCTGAGTTCGGCCATTGCCAACGAGGCGCCGCCGGAACCAGAATTCGCGACCACGCACGAGCGCATTTTGTACCTGCGCTGGCTGGCCACCATGAGCGACCGCCTGCGCCGGCGCAAGCTCGATTGGGAAGTGCGGCGCGACTTCCTCCAAACCTTGTGGTACGAGAGCCGCCGCGCGGGGCTCGACGTGTCTCTGGTGCTCGGCCTCGTGCAGGTTGAGAGCGCGTTTCGCAGGTATGCCATCTCCAGCGTGGGCGCGCGTGGTTACATGCAGGTGATGCCGTTCTGGACCCGCGTGATTGGCGATGGCGACCCCAGCAAACTGTTTCACATGCAGACCAACTTGCGTTTTGGTTGCGTCATCTTGCGCCACTACCTGGATCGGGAGCGCGGTGACCTGTACATGACACTCGGGCGCTACAACGGCAGCCGCGGCCGCGCGCCGTATCCCAATGCCGTTTTTGCCGCGCAGCGCAACTGGCAGTTCGACGGGCGCCTGACCGGCTGATTAGCCGGAAGTCGCTGCCGGCGCATTTGCTGGCGCACCGCCCGGCTGCACGCGCGAGACCATGACCTGGTCCACGCGGTAGCTGTCCACGTCCATCACCTCAAATGTGTAGCCGCCCCATTGCACGCTGTCGGTGCGGCGCGGCACGCGGCGCAGCATCACCATCAGGAAGCCAGCCAGCGTTTCGTATTCTGTGTCGTGCGGCAGCTCGCCAATGCTGAGGGCATGGCGCACGTCTTCAATCGGCGTGATGCCGTCGATCAGCCAGGAATCCTGGTCGCGCCGCACGATCTGTTCTTCATCAAACGGCGACACCAGGTCGCCCATGACGGTGCTCATCACATCGTTGAGCGTGACCACGCCCACCACCAGGCTGTATTCGTTGACGATGACAGCGAAATCTTCGTGCGCCTGCTGAAACTGCTCCAGCACTTCAGAGAGCGTCAACCGGTCGGGCACGATCAGGACCTTGCGCACCAGGCTGTCATCCTGCAGCGAAATAGGCTGGTTGTTGAGCACGCGCTGGAACAAATCCTTGGCGTCCACATAGCCCACCACATGGTCGATGTCGCCTTCGCATACCGGGTAGGTTGAAAACGGCTCGGCGGCAATGCGCAGGCGAATGACGGCGTCAAGGTCGTCGCGGCGAAAGAACGCCACGCGCTCGCGCTGCGACATGGCGCTGGAGACCGTGCGCGTATCGAGCTCAAACACGTTGGTGATGACCTGCTGCTCGCGCGCCGCCAGTACGCCGGCGCGGGCGCCGGCTTCCATCATGCCCAGCACGTCGTCTGAAGTGATGCGGTCGTCGCGCAGCGAGGACAGCCCCATCAGGCGAAACAATGCGTCGGCACTGCGGCTGTAGAGCCAGACCAGGGGCTTGAGCACAGCCATGCAAAACGCCATCGGGGCCATCAGGCGCACCGCAATCGGCTCCGGGTCTGCCATGCCCAGGCGCTTGGGCACCAGGTCGGCAAACAGAATGAAAAGCGAGGTGACCAGCAGGAACGAGGCCAAAAACCCCAGGCTCTGCGCCGTTGCCACGCCCAGCCAGTTGCCAAAGAAGGCGCTGAAACTCGGGCTGAGCGCGCTCTCACCGACGATGCCGCCCAGAATCGCCACGGCGTTCTGGCCAATTTGCACCACGGTGAAGTAGTCGCCCGGTTGCTCTTGCAGGCGCAGCACCTGGTCGGCGCGTGCGTCGCCGTCGTCGGCTATCTGGCGCAGGCGCAACCGGCGTGAGGCGGCGAGCGAAATCTCGGCGGCGGAGAAGAAGGCGCTGGCAGCAATCAGCAGGGCAATGAAAAGAAGGTCTTGGAGCATGGGAGGTGCGCCGAGTTTAGGCGGCAACGCCGGGCGTTCGCGGGCGCATGCCGGGGTGTGTGCATAAAAAAGCCGCCCGTGGGCGGCTTTCTGGCAGGGGCGTGCGCTTCAGGTGCCCAGCGTCTGCTTGAGTTCGCCCGACTCGTACATCTCCATCATGATGTCCGAGCCGCCGATGAACTCGCCCTTGACGTAGAGCTGCGGAATGGTCGGCCACTGGCTGAATTCCTTGATGCCCTGGCGGATTTCTTCGTCGTCCAGCACGTTGACAGTGGTGATGTCCTTGGGATCCACGTCGCAGGCCTTGAGGATCTGGATGGCGCGGCCCGAAAAGCCGCACATGGGAAAGCTCGCCGTGCCTTTCATGAACAAAAGCACGTTGCTGGATTTGACGAGGTCGTCGATGCGTTTCTGGGTGTCGCTCATGGTGGGCTCCAAGATGGTGGCCGCGTAGGGCCGGTGGGGATTTCAGCTATGGGGGGATTATTTCACTCTAGCGCGCCGTCCGCCCGAGCAACGCCCTATGCCGGCCAGGTCATTGCGGGTTTGGGTGTCGGAAAACCCGGCGGCGCGCAGCAAATCCTGCACGGCGTTTGCCTGGTCCCAGCCGTGTTCCAGCAGCAGCCAGCCGCCCGGTGCGAGGTGCTCGGTTGCCTGGGCGACGATGGTGCGCAGGTCGCGCAGGCCGTCCGGCCCGGCGACCAGCGCGGCCAGGGGCTCGTGGCGCAGGGCCGGCAAATGCGGGTCGTTCTCGGCAATGTAGGGCGGGTTGGAGACGATGAGGTCGTACTCGCCCTCCACCATGGAGAGCCAGTCCGATTGCGCAAAGCGCACTGGCAGTTGCAGTCGATCGGCATTGGCTTGGGCGACAGCCAAGGCATCAAGGCTGGCGTCCACGGCGCTCACCTGGGCGTCGGGCCGCTCGTGCGCAAGGGCGAGCGCAATTGCGCCGCTGCCGGTGCCCAGGTCGAGCACGCGTGGTGCGCTGTGGGCGGCGAGCAGCTCCAGCGCCCAGTCCACCAGGGTTTCGGTATCGGGCCGCGGGTCGAGCACGCGCGCGTCAATCTGCAGGTCCAGCCCATGGAAAGGCTTGTGCCCGGTGAGGTAGGCCAGCGGCACTCCGTTGGCGCGTTGCTCGCACAGGGCGGCAAAACGCTGGCCCAGCGCGGGTGCCAGGGCATCGTCGGCATGTGCGATCAGCCAGGCGCGGCCGGCGACTTCGCGACCAAGGACGTGCAGCAGCAGCAACTGGGCGTCGATGCGTTCCAGGCCTTGCTGCTGCGCGCGGGCGAGGGCGTTCCCAATGTTGTTAGCTACTAATATCATAGCTGTAAGCGCTTATTGGATAAGCGCTAGAGGCCAATTTGACCTAAAAATCACAGCGCGCCCACCTCGAACTCTTCAAGCAGCTCGGCCTCGCGCGCATGGGCCAGCGCTTGCAACACTTCTTCCAGGTCGCCTTCCATCACGTACAGCAGCTTGTAGAGCGTGAGGTTGATGCGGTGGTCGGTGAGCCGGCCCTGCGGGAAGTTGTAGGTGCGGATGCGGTCGCTCCGGTCACCGCTGCCAATCAGCCCTTTGCGCTGGGCCGCTTCCTTGGCGGCGCGTTCGCTGCGCTCTTTCTCCTGGATGCGCGCCTGCAGCACCTGCAGTGCCTTGGCCTTGTTGGCGTGCTGGCTG
>JAUCDU010000195.1:0-5558 GCA_034674825.1 Giesbergeria sp. | reverse complement strand
CGCTGCCGCTCGTGTTCCTGGTGCTGGGCGCGCAAAACCTGCCGCGCGGCGCGCGCCTGCGCGTCAAGCTCGGCGAGATCGACGACATCACGCTCGACCTGCACGGTACCGTGCTCGAACGCATCGACGACCCGCTGGACCCGAGCGACGACGGCCCGGTCGACGACGAAGGCAGCGACGATGGCGACGAGGCCGTGGCCGGCCCGATTGCCATTGCAGTGGACATGAACGAAACCGAAGTGGCTCCGGCCGACACCGCTGCGCCGTGAAACTGCCCGCCTTGCTCCGCTCGCTCAGCACGCTGCAAATCACGCTGGCGTTTTCGGTGCTGGCGCATGCGCTGCTGCTCTCGGTGCGCTTTGTGGCGCCGGAGCAGTTCGACCGGGTGTTCCAGGACACACCGCTCGAAGTGATTCTGGTCAACGCCCGCACCAAGGAGCCGCCACCCGAGAAGGCGCAGGCGATTGCCCAGCACCAGCTCGCCGGCGGCGGCGAAGCGGCCAAGGGGCGCGCCACCAGCCCCATGCCCTACTCCGCCCTGACACGCGTGGGCGACGATTTTGAAGACGCACAGAAAAAGGCCGATGCGCTGATGGAGCAGCAAACCCAGTTGCTGGCCCAGTTGCGTCGCCAGGTGGCCGCCCTGCCCCCACCCGACCCGCGCAAGCCGGCGCAGAGCGAGGGCGAGCGCGCGCAGGAAGAGCGCCGCCGCCAGCTCATCCAGATCCTCGCCGAGATCGAACGCCGCATCAACGAAGAGAACGCACGCCCAAAGAAGCGCTACATCAGCCCGGCGACGCGCGAAGCCGCCTATGCGATTTATTACGACGCCATGCGCCGCAAGGTGGAAGACAAGGGCACGCTGAATTTCCCCGAAAAAGGCGGCAACAAGCTGTATGGCGAGCTGACCATGATCGTCACCGTCAACCACGATGGCCGGGTGCTGGAGACCGAAATTGTCCAGGGCTCGGGCAACCGCCTGCTGGACCACCGCGCCGAAGCCATCGCCCGGGCCGCCGGCCCGTTTGGCCCGTTTACTGCCGAAATGCGCGCCAAGGCCGACCAGATCGCGGTCGTCTCGCGCTTCAAGTTCACGCGCGACCAGACGCTGGAAACGTCGGTGCGCTAGCCCTTTCCAGCGTCCCGCGAGCATGGCGCTCACGACAGCTGCGCCGCCAAGAAGAAACACGATGACGTCCTCCGCTCCCTCCGTCGATTTGTATTGCGTCCTGGGCAACCCCATTGCCCACAGCCGCTCGCCCTGGATTCATGCGCGCTTTGCCGAACTGACCGGCGAGCGCCTGCGCTACGAGGCGCGGCTGGTGCCGCTGGGCGGCTTCGCCGACGCCATCGCAGAACTGATAGCAGTAGGCGTGCGCGGCTGCAACGTCACCGTGCCTTTCAAACTCGACGCGGCCCAGGGCGCAACGCAATGCAGCGAGCGCGTGCACCTGGCGGGTGCCGCCAACACGCTCAGCTTCGCGCGCGGCGCGGTCCTGGCCGACAACACCGACGGCCTGGGCCTGGTGGCCGACATCACGCAGAACGCCGCTTTCACAATCGCTGGGCGCGATGTGCTGCTGCTCGGCGCCGGGGGCGCTGCCGCCGGCGCGCTGGCGCCGCTGCTGGCGCAAAAGCCCCGCCGCGTGGTGGTAGCGAACCGCACGCTCGCCAAGGCGCAGGCGCTGGTGCAAGCGCACGCAGCGCTGGCTTTGCTACACAAAACAGAGCTGCTTGCGCAATCGCAGCAAGCGCTGGAGCATGATTTTGACCTGATTATCAACGCCACCGCCAGCAGCCTCTCAGGCGCGGCCGTGCCAGTGCCCGCGCGCGTGCTGCGCCCCGGCGCCCTGGCCTACGACATGATGTACGGCAGCGCCGCCCAGGGCTTTCTCGACTGGGCCGTGGCTGGTGGCGCGCAGGCGCGCGACGGCCTGGGCATGCTGGTGGAGCAGGCGGCCGAGGCGTTTGTGATCTGGCGCGGCGTCCGTCCGCCCGCCGCTCAGGTGCTGGCCGAACTGCGCCTGCAGATGGCCACTGGCGTGGTCTGAGCCCTCGCACAGACCATGAAAGCCTTGCTGCGCTGGATCGCCCTGGTCGCCTTCGCTGCGCTCGCCCTGCAGCTTTTTTTCGTCGTGCGCATCGCCGCCATGGTGGTGGTCGACCCGCAATCAACCAGCTTTCAGCGCAGCGAAATCTGGACGCAGCTCCAAGGCGGCGAGCTGCAATGGCGCCAGCAGTGGCTGCCCTACCAGGACATTGCCGACTCGCTCAAGCGCGCGGTGATCGCGTCCGAGGACGACCGCTTCGTCAACCACGACGGCGTGGACTGGAACGCGATTGAAAAGGCCTGGGAGCGCAACAACCGGGCCGAGGAACTGGCGGCAAAGGCCAACGCCCGCAAACCCGACCGGCCGGTGCGCGCGCCCAGGATTCGCGGCGGCTCCACGATTACGCAGCAACTCGCCAAGAACCTGCTGCTGTCGGGCGAGCGCACGATGCTGCGCAAGGGCCAGGAATTCGTCCTTACCCTGCTGCTTGAACAGTTGCTGACCAAGCAGCGCATCCTCGAGATTTACCTCAACAGCGTGGAATGGGGCGATGGCGTCTTTGGCGCCGAAGCCGCCGCGCAGCGCTACTACAAGAAGAGCGCCAGCCGCTTGAGCACGCAAGAGGCCGCGCGCCTGGCGGTCATGCTGCCGGCGCCCAAGCGTTTTGAAAAGAACCCGGGCTCGGCCTACATCGCCGGGCGCACGCGCACCATCATGGCCCGCATGGGGGCGGCGGAGTTGCCGTAGCCGGGATGCGATATTTATTCAGGAGGGCTTTGTTGCACAAGTCGGCATGCGGACGAGAGGACCCCACCCCAGACGCAGCTACGCCAAGACAGGCACAGGCACCGTTGTCGGGCGCCCGAGCTGGGTGAAGCGGTTGAGCAGCGCTGCACGCACATGCAGTTCCACCACCTGACGCTCGGACGTACGGGCCATGACCCGCTCGCCCAGGCGCTTGAAGCAGTGCATCTTGGTCTCCACCAAGCTCATACGCTGAGGCTATCAGTCAAGCGCCCCGGCTTTGTGTAACAAAGCCAATCCAACCTGTTAATCTACCCTTAACGCTTTTAACCCGCAAATTGTGGTGCACTGCGGCTGAACGCTCCATCTGCATTCTTGACCGACTCTTTCACTCACTCCACTGGACACACAAAAGATGCCCCTCTTATCTAAATTTTCCGTTGCCTGTCGTGTCCTTGGCTCATCCGTCGTGGTTTCAACGTTGCTCGCTGGTTGCGGCGGCGGTAGCAGTGCCCCGCCGCCTGTTGCAAATACGGTCAGCGGCATCGTCAGCAAGGGCTTGGTCAGCGGCTCTACCGTGTGTGCCTTCGCGATTACAGAGGGCGCAAAAGGTGACCAAATTGGCAACTGCGTGGCCACCGACTCCAGCGGCCACTACAGTATTAACCTGGGTTCCTATACTGGCCCCCTTCTTAGCCAAGCAACGGGCGGCAGTTATATCAATGAGCCCACTCGCGTATCCGTTGCACTCACTGCGCCGCTCAGTAGCCTTCTGCCGGCTACGCCGACTAGTACGAGTGTGCTGGCCGTGACAGCTCTCACCGAATTGGCGTTTCAGAACGCCAGTTCGCGGGCCGGCGGACTGACCACAGCCAATATACTGGCCGCTACTAATACCGTGCAGAACAACTTTGGCGTACCCGACATCGTCCGCACCATGCCGGTAAATGCGTTGATGATTCCAGCTGACACCAGCGCTGCACAGGAAACCTATACGCTCGCATTGGCGACGGTGGCGCAATATCAAAACGACCTGCCCGCTGGAACCAGCCTCAGCACCACGTTGCAAACGCTAGCGTCCTGCTTGGCCATGCCCGCGACGGCTTGCGGCACAGGATCGGCGAGTGTGGGTACTGCACTGAGCACAGCCATGAACACCTTCATTACCAATAATCCAGCCTATTCGACACTGAACTCGTCGGCTGGTCGTGTGGCTTTCTTCGGAACGGTAACGACGCTGCCTAGCAATGGCCTTGATGGCGCCACAGGTCCGGCCGGTGCGTCTGGGGCTACTGGAGCAACAGGACCAACCGGTGCCACTGGTCCAGCAGGTGCCACTGGTCCAGCGGGTGCTACTGGCCCAGCAGGTGCTACTGGCCCAGCAGGTGCTACTGGCCCAGCAGGTGCTACCGGTCCAGCCGGACCCGGTGTGACTTGGCTTATTGTCTCCGGTAACGCACAGCAGGCGGTACGGAACACCGGCTATCTGGCCAACAGTACTTCGTTGGTGACGATCACGCTACCGCCATCTGGCGCGCTCACGATCGGTGACGTGGTCCAGGTGACTGGCACTGGTACCGGCGGTTGGAAATTGGCACAAAATTTTGGTCAAACCACCATCACCAAAAACGTCTCGCCCGGTGCCGTGTTTTCCTCTGGCGGAACGATCAGCGGTGCGCAGTATGACGCCATTGAGCTCCAATATATTGGCAATAATACCTTCACGGTGTTGAACTATGCAGGTGGCCTGACGGTTACCAGCGGCGGCTATGTGTACCAGGGCGGCCTAACTTGGATGCCCGTTACCACCACGCCAGCAAAATATATCAATGCATCCCCTGCATGTAGCAACATCGGATGGCGTATGCCAACCTTGGCGGAGTTGACTGCTTTATATAACTCGAGCGCGGCTGTCGGGCAAGGCTGGAATCTATGGAGCACGCTGTCGTCAACTCAAGGCTCAGGCCCCGGCTTGCACTCTGCGCTTAATCTGTCCAACGGTAGTATCGGCGACGTCCCCGATACGAGCAGCGCCTATGCGACTTGCGTACATTAAAGGCTTGGCCCACATGGCGCGGCATCCGCGGTCACCAAGTCACCATGTTTTGGCGACCTTGCCTCGGCTTTGTTGCACAAGTCGGCATGCGGACGAGAGGACCTCCACCCCAGACGCAGCTACGCCAAGACAGGCACAGGCACCGTTGTCGGGCGCCCGAGCTGGGTGAAGCGGTTGAGCAGCGCTGCACGCACATGCAGTTCCACCACCTGACGCTCGGACGTACGGGCCATGACCCGCTCGCCCAGGCGCTTGAAGCAGTGCATCTTGGTCTCCACCAAGCTTCTTCGGTGATACCTGCAGCGTCTTCTGGCGCCGGCACACGGTGTTGAGGTCAGGAATCTTCCGGTCCCGAGCTGCCATGCGCAGCAGACTTTCAACCAGGCCCAGGCTTTGGCGCAGGGCCAGACCGAACAGGCATTTGATGCTCAAACAGAACTGGATGGCGACATCGGAGAACACCCGCTGGCGACCTCTGCAACCACTGGCCGGCGCGTACCACCGCATGTCTTTGTCCAGCCAGATCATCAGCGACCCTCGGGCCTTGGCGCCCTTGGGTTTACTCATACGCTGAGGCTATCAGTCAAGCGCCCCGGCCTTGTGCAACAAAGCCCCCGCGCGCTCAAGTACAGCCCCTCAAACCACCGCCTGGCGCTGGCGCCCCAGGCCCTCAATCTCCAGCTCGACCACGTCGCCCGGCTTGAGCC
>JAUCDU010000194.1:0-5570 GCA_034674825.1 Giesbergeria sp. | reverse complement strand
GCGCACCGACGTCAGGTTGTAGACGCGGTTCCATTTTTGCAGCAGCGCGAGGTAATCCAGCAACTGCTGCAACTGCAGGTCCGACAGTACGACACCGAGCGCATCTGCGCCAGAGCGCAGTGCGGCATCCAGCGCGTCGCTCATGCGAGCGCCCCGCCCTCAACCGCCGCCAGGGTCTTCATGCCGCCCTTGCGCAGGTGCACCAGCAACAGCGAAATGCTGGCCGGTGTCATGCCGGGAATGCGCGAGGCCTGGCCCAGCGTTTCGGGCCGGTACTTGCTGAGCGTCTGGCGCGCCTCGAAACTGAGCGCCGTCACCTGCAGGTAATCGAGGTTCGCCGGCAAAGGCATGTGCTCGAAATGCGCGGCGCGCTCTGTTTCGGCCTTTTGGCGCTCGATGTAACCGGAGTATTTGGCGGCAATTTCCACCTGCTCGATGACAGGGCCGCTGAGGTCTCCGAGCGTTCCACGTGAAACATCTGGGCTGACGAAGCGCGCGCCGTCCATTCCCACCAAGGCCTCGTAGGACACATCGGGCCGACGCAGCAGATCGAACAGGCTGTATTCATGTTCAATCGACTTGCCCAATACCTTTTGCGCTGCCGATGCATCCAGATTGCGTGGGTTGACCCAGGTATCCTTCAAACGCTGCGTTTCCTTGGCAACCGCATCGCGCTTGCGGCTGAAGGACTCCCAGCGCGCATCGTCCACCAGGCCCAGGCGGCGCCCGGCTTCGGTCAGGCGCAGGTCTGCGTTGTCCTCGCGCAGCTGCAGCCGGAACTCGGCGCGGCTGGTGAACATGCGGTAGGGCTCGGTCACGCCCTGCGTGACCAGATCGTCAACCAGCACGCCGATATAGGCCTCGTCGCGCCCCAGCGACCAGGGCGCCTCGCCCCGGCACGCCAACGCCGCATTCGCGCCCGCGAACAGCCCTTGCGCAGCGGCCTCTTCGTAGCCTGTGGTTCCGTTGATCTGGCCGGCGAAATACAGGCCGGCAATCTGGCGGGTTTCAAAACTGTTTTTGAGCGAACGCGGGTCGAAGTAGTCGTACTCGATGGCGTAGCCGGGGCGCAGGATGTGCGCGTTCTCCAGGCCCTCCATGCTGCGCACCAGGGCGAGCTGAACGTCAAAGGGCAACGAGGTCGAGATGCCGTTGGGGTAGAACTCGTTGGTCGTCAGACCCTCGGGCTCCAGGAAGATCTGGTGGCTGTCCTTGTCGGCAAAACGGTTGATTTTGTCTTCCACGCTCGGGCAGTAGCGCGGCCCCACGCCTTCGATTTTGCCGGTAAACATGGGGCTGCGGTCAAAGCCGGATCGAATGATCTCGTGCGTGCGCAGATTCGTATTGGTGATCCAGCACGGCACTTGGCGCGGGTGCATGGCGGCGCCGCCGTATGCATGCGCCATGAAGCTGAAGACCGGCACATGGCCCTCGTTCACGCCGCCGGGCATGCCGTCGCCGGGTTGCTCCTGGCAGCGCGAGAAATCAATGCTGCGGCCGTCCAGCCGCGGCGGGGTTCCGGTCTTGAGCCGTGCTTGCGGCAGTTGCAGCTCCTTGAGGCGGCTCGAAAGGCTGACCGCCGGCGGGTCTCCGGCGCGGCCAGCGGCGTAGCTGTTCAGGCCGACATGGATCTTGCCGTCCAGAAAGGTGCCGGCGGTCAGCACCACGGTGCGCGAGCGAAACCGCACGCCGACTTGCGTGACGGCGCCCACCACCCGGTCGCCTTCGACCATCAAGTCGTCCACCGCCTGCTGGAACAGCCACAGGTTGGGCTGGTTCTCGATCATGCGGCGGATGGCGGCCTTGTAGAGCACCCGGTCCGCCTGCGCCCGGGTGGCGCGCACGGCAGGGCCTTTGCTGGAATTGAGGATGCGAAACTGGATGCCCGCCTCGTCGGTGGCCAGCGCCATGGCGCCGCCGAGCGCGTCCACCTCTCTGACCAAATGGCCTTTCCCAATGCCGCCAATGGAGGGGTTGCAGCTCATCTGCCCCAGCGTCTCGATGTTGTGCGTCAGCAGCAAGGTGCTCGCGCCCATGCGGGCGGCGGCCAAGGCAGCCTCGGTACCGGCATGGCCGCCACCGACCACGATCACATCAAATTCTTGCGGATACAACATCAAAGCACTCCAGGGCCGCTCAGCCCCATGGTTCAGTACAGCCTTTTGGGCGAGCCTGCGATTTTCCCACTTTGGGGAAAAGTTGGGGCGAATGCTGGGCAAGAGTCGTTTGACGCGAATCTGGCCGTGACGTTTCACGTGAAACATGCACCACACCGAAGGCCACAGGAAACCCGAGCACATCCGTTGCCGGCGCTGCGGCGGCGCACCCCCTGTGCTCCAATTGCGCCATGAAAACTCTCGTCTTCGCGGGCAGCACCCGCCAACAATCGTTCAACCGGCGTCTGGCACGCGTAGCCGCCGGCATGGCCGAAGCCGCCGGCAGCGAGGTCACCCTGCTGGAGCTGGCCGACCTCGACATCCCCATGTACAACGCCGACCTGGAAGCGCGCGGCACGCCACCCGACGTGGTGCGGCTGAAGCAATTGATGTGGGAGCACCCGGCCTGGATCATCTGCTCGCCCGAGTACAACGGCAGCTACACCGCCCTGCTCAAGAACACCATCGACTGGGCGTCGAGCCCGATCAAGACCGACCCGGTCTGGCAGGACGGCACCCGCTCCTTCCGTGGCAAGGTGGTCGGCCTGCTCAGCGCATCCAATGGCCGTCTGGGCGGCCTGCGCTCCCAGAGCCATCTGGCGCCCTTGCTGCTCCTGCTGGAATGCTGGCTGGCGCCGCGCGCCTTTGCGCTGGACCAGGCCGCCAGCGCCTTTGACGAGCACGGCGCACTGCTGCAAGACGCGCACCGGCAGCGCGTGCAGGGCGTGGTCGAGCAAGTCCTGTGGGCGGCAGCGCGCCTGCAGGCCGATGTCGCTTGAAACTTCAAGCAAAAACGGCCTCTGGCGCCCATTCGGTGAGCGCGAGCAGCTATCAAAACAATAGTTTTATGGAGTGCCGCCCTGGCTGCGGTGCCTGCTGCACCGCGCCATCCATCAGCAGCCCCATCCCCGGCATGCCGCAGGGCAAGCCGGCTGGTGTGCCCTGCGTGCAGCTGGGCGCCGACCTGCGCTGTCTGATTTTCGGCCTTCCCGAGCGTCCAGCGGTCTGCGCCAGCCTGCAGGCCGAGCGGGAAATGTGCGGCAACGACCGCACCCACGCCATGGCATTTTTGACGCGGCTGGAGGCGTCAACGAATCCACTTAACCCAGCAGCACCGGCACCCAGTGGTTGATCAGTGCGCCGCCCGCCAGCAACCAGCCAAACAGAATCAACGCCAGCAGCAGCGGTTTGGCACCCGCCTTGCGAATGGCGCCAAAGTGAGTGGACAGGCCCAGCGCCGCCATCGCCATCGCCAGCAGGCCGGTGTCGATTTCGGTCGCGATATGTACAGCTTGCTGCGGCAGCCACTGCTGCGAATTGAGCAGCACCACGGCCAGAAAGCCCACGGCAAACCAGGGCACCGTGATCTTGCCCCTGTTTCCAGACCCCTCCGCTGCGCCTGCCCTGCCGCTTCGCGCCATCCAGCCCGACAGCAGCAGCAGAAACGGCGCCAGCATCATCACGCGGACCATCTTGGCAATCACCGCCGTATCGGCCGCCTCGGGGCTGATGGATTGCGCGGCCGCCACCACCTGCGCCACCTCGTGAATGGTGGAGCCCGCGTACTGGCCAAAGCCCTTGGCCCCGCCAGGAATCACACCCCAGGCCTGGTTCAGCTGAAACAGCGCGGGGTAGAGACAGATCGACAGCGTGCCAAACACCACGACTGTTGCCACGGCCACGGTGACTTGCTCGGCCCGCGCCTTCACCACCGGCTCGGTCGCCAGCACCGCGGCGGCGCCGCAGATCGAACTGCCGGCGCCAATCAGCATCGCGCTCTCACGCTCCAGCCCCAACCAGCGCACGCCGATCCAGCACGCCAGGCCAAAGGTGGAGCACAGCACCATGGCATCCACTATCACGCCCGCCCAGCCCATCTGGCCGATGTCCTGCGTCGTCAGCCGCAGGCCATAGAGCACGATGCCCAGGCGCAGCAGTTGCTGCTTCGACACCTGCACCCCCGGCGCGCTGGCCGCGGCCATGCGGGGATAGACCGTGTTGCCGACCAGCATGCCCAGCACGATGGCCAGCGTCAGCGCGCTCAGCCCATGCGCCGCCAGCCAGTCGATGCGGCCCAGCGCCATCGCGGCAGCCGCCAAGGCCGCACTCAGGCACAGACCGGGCAGCAGGCGCAGGGCATGGCCACGCAAATCGCTGCCCCGCAGCGAGCGGGCCTGCGCACTCCAGTGCGCGCCGGCAAGCCATCGGGGTTCGGTGAGATCGGCCATGGATGCAGTCTGATCTTGAAGTCATGACCCGTCCAACAGCTTGTTTGCGTATGATTTACCTGAATCAAAGGTAAGAAAGCTCTCATGGACCTACTGCGTCTGAGCCTGCGCCAGCTGCAAATCTTTGTCGCCGTCGCCCAAAGCGGCAGCACCAGCGCCGCGAGCGAGGCCATCGCGCTCTCGCAATCTGCCACCAGTGCAGCAGTGAACGAGCTGGAACGCATGCTCTCGCTGCAGCTCTTTGACCGCGCCGGCCGGCGCCTGCTGCTCAACGACAACGGCCGCGCCCTGCTGCCGCGCGCGCTGCGCATGTTGGAAGACGCCTCCGACATCGAGCGCATGGCGCGCGATGCCGACCAGCAGCTCCAGTCGCTGCGCATTGGCGCCAGCACCACCCTGGGCAACCATGTGCTGCCCGCCCTGCTGGCCCGGTTCTTTGGCAGCAGCCCGGCCGCGGCGCCGTACTGGCAGTCCAGCGTGGCCATTGGCAACACCGAAGACATCTGCGCGCAGGTGGCCGACTTTGCACTCGACATCGGCCTGGTCGAAGGCCACTGCCACCACCCGCAACTGCTGGCGCGCCCCTGGCTGCACGACGAACTGGTACTGGTCGCGGCGCCCGGCGGCGCGCAAGGGCTGGACCCGCGCGAACCCACCACCCTGGAGCAGCTGCAGAGCGCCGTCTGGCTGCTGCGCGAGGCCGGCTCCGGCACCCGCGAAACCGGCGACGCCGCCATCCTGCCCCAACTGCACAGCTACCGCCGCGTGATCGAACTGGGCAGCTCCGAAGCCATCCAGCGGGCCGCCACTGCCGGCCTGGGCATTGCCTGCCTGTCGCGCTGGGTGGTGCAAGACTTTCTGCGCGAGGGGCGGCTGGTGGAGCTGATCACCCCGCTCCCGGCCATACAGCGCCAGTGCTTTTGCGTGCTGCGGCCGGGGAAGCAGGTGACGGCGGCGTTGGGGCAGTTGTTAGCGCACCTCGGGCTGGAAGGTTGAAGCCTTGCGCTTCGCGCGGGCTTACTGCTTTCGACTCAGAGCAGCCGACCGTAATCACTCTTCGAAGGTGACATTCGGATTGACATCAGGCACAAGCTATAGTCTTTGTCGCGCGCTTTCCAACGAAGCTGAGCGGCCAACATTGCAACAGCAGAAGCGGCGGGTTTCATGGCTGAAATTAGTAGTAAGT
>JAUCDU010000193.1:0-5580 GCA_034674825.1 Giesbergeria sp. | reverse complement strand
GCGCTTCATGATGTTTGGCGGCTTCATGTACATGCTGTCGTCGCTGCAGGGCTCGTTCGAGGCGTTGCGCTCGATCAACCAGGTGGCGCACTTCACGCACTTCACCGTGGCGCACGCCCACCTGGGGGCCTACGCGTTTGTCACCATGGTGCTGTTTGGTGCCATCTATTTCATGATGCCGCGCGTGCTCAATTGGGAGTGGCCTTACCCGCGCCTGATCACGCTGCAGTTCTGGCTGGCGGCGATTGGTATCGGCATCTACTTCATCGGCCTGTCGATTGGCGGCTGGCTGCAAGGCCTGTACATGCTCGACGCGTCGAAAACCTTCATGGATTCGGTGGCGGTGACGATTCCCTATCTGGAGTGGCGCAGCGTGGGCGGGAGTTTGATGGTGGCCAGCCATGTCATCTTCGTCGGCCACTTCCTGGCGATGGCGCTGCGCTTTGGTCCGCAGCGCACCGGCGCCGCATTGTTCTGGCCGCGCAAGGCCGAGGGGGTTCTCCATGGAGAGTGAAGTCAAACTGGCTGCCGGCGCCATGGTGGCGCTCGCCGTGGCCACTGCGGCACTGGTGGTGCTGCCCTATGTGCAGGTACGCGATATCCAGGCACCGGAAGGCCTCAAGCCCTACACCAGCGCCGAACTGCGCGGCCGCGAGGTCTACATCGCCAACGGCTGCGTGTACTGCCACACCCAGCAGCCACGCGACCGCAACCTGGGGCCGGACGCCGAGCGCGGCTGGGGCCGGGCTTCGGTGCCGGGCGACTATGTGTACGACAAGCCGCATCTGCTCGGCAGCATGCGTACCGGGCCTGATTTGTTCAACATCGGCGCGCGCCAGCCCAGCCAGGACTGGCACCTGGGGCATATGTACCAGCCGCGTGCCTATGTGCCGGGCTCGATCATGCCGTCGTACCCTTACTTTTTCGACGTCAAGCGCGAAGCGGAAGAGGGCGACGTGGTGGTCAAGCTCCCGCCCGGCACCGCGCCTGATGGTCGCGTAGTGGTCGCGCGCCCTGAGGTGCTGGACTTGGTGCGTTACCTGCGCGGCTTGGACCACACCTATCCCGTACTGCCGCCCGAGCCGCGCGGAGCGGACTCGCCGCCGGCAGCCGCTGCTGGCGCAGACGCGTCCTGAACCTGGGAGCCACGCAATGGAACCGAAATCGAAGTCGAAGGAAAGCGAAGCGCATCTGGCGCAGCAACGCGAGAACGCTGAGCCGGAGGAGCGCATGCGCCCCATGCCCATGGTGGCCGGCGCGGTCGTGCTGGTGATGGTGCTGTTTGGTGTTGTCTACCTGCTGCTGTCTGACCCGGTGGGCGATGCGTACCTGGGCGACCGGCGCACCGTAGCCGACCTTTCCGGCCCGGCGCCCGCAGCGCCGGGCGCGGCCGTAGATGGCAAGGCGCTGTTTGCGGCGCACTGCGCGGCCTGCCACCAGGCGACGGGCAAGGGCCTGCCGGGGGTGTTTCCGCCGCTGGACGGTTCGGAGTGGGTGCATGGCGATACGCGTGTGCTCGCCAACATCCTGCTGCACGGTGTGGAAGGCGATATCTCCGTCGAGGGGGTGACGTACAACGGCGCCATGCCGTCGTTCCAGCAGCTGGCAGATGCGGAGCTGGCGGGGCTCGCCACCTACATCCGCAGCAGTTGGTCCAACAAGGCAGATCCGGTGACGCCGGAATTGTTTGCGCAAGAGCGCAAGGCCAGCGATCGCAGCAAACCCTTTGAGGGCGGTGCGGCGCTCAAGGCGCTCGGCGCCGGGTCCTGATGTTGCGGACGGCTGCGGCCGCCGTACTGCTGATTTGCGGGGCCTATACCGGCGCGCATTGGTTGACGCACGATTTCCAGGTCTGGACAGCCGAGGGCGCACGGCGCCTGGAAGTGGCGTTGCAGCCGGTGCCGGTATCCGACGTTCGCATCGAAGGCCCGGGGCTGACCGCACAAGCGCTCCCCACCTGGCTGGCTGCATCTGGCCGCGTCACCGTGGTCGATTTCATCTACACGCGCTGCGAAACCGTCTGCCTGAGCCTCGGCGGCGTGTTCCAGCAAATGCAGCGCAGCCTGCAGCGCGGCGGCGCTGACGATGGCGTGCGCCTGCTTTCCATCAGCTTTGATGGCGCGCACGATACCCCGCAGCGGCTGGCCGACTACGCCCGCGGCCTGAGCGCCGACCCGGCGCTGTGGCAGTTTGCGCGCGTGCCCGACGCTGGCGAATCAGCCGCATTGCTACGCAGGCTGCAGGTGGTGGTGGTGCCCGACGAACGCGGCGAATACGAGCACAACGCAGCCTTGCTGGTGCTGGACGCTCGCGGCCGTCTGGTGCGGGTATTCGATTTGAGCGAACAAGAACTGGCGCTCAATTTTGCGCGCCACCTGGCGGCCAAGGGCGGAGCATGAAGCGTCTGGCAGCACTGCTGCGCACGCCGCATTGGCAAGGGCTGGTCGGGCTGGTGCTGGTGGCCGCGCTGGCAATTGCGCCGGTGCGGGCGCTGCTCGAAGCCAGCATGCTGCGCCACATGCTGGTGCAGGCACCTCTGCTGCTGCTCGCCGGCGCATTGCTGGCAGGCGCTGCTGGCTTGCGCTTGCGCGCTGCCATTGCCCGCTGGAACGCGTACGGCATCGCCGGCCTGCTGCTGGCGGGCTGCGTGCTGTCGCTGCTCATGATTCCCCGTGCACTCGATCTGGCTTTGGTAGAGCCGCGGATCGAGCTTGCCAAGTTTGCGCTGCTGCTGTTGTCTGGCGCCGCCCTGCGCCTTTCGTGGCGGCCCGCCGGTCTGCTTGTGCAAGGCTTCTTTCTGGGCAATGTGTTGCCCATGAGCGCTGTGGCGGGGCAGTTGTATGTCGACTCGCCGGTGCGCGTCTGCAATGCCTATCTGCTGGACGACCAGGCGCGTCTCGGTGAATGGCTGATTGCGTTGGCCTGCTTGTTTGCGGTCGTCTGGCTCGCGCAGGTGGCCCGCACCCTGGTGCTGCGCGAGGAGAACAGTTTGGCCGCAGAGCCTCCGGGAAAACTACAAAAACAATAGCTGCTTGCGCTTGCTCCATAAGCGCTGGAGGCCAATTTCTCGCTGAATTCTGGATTTCAGCGCCGAGCCAGGTGTATGCCCGCAAGCATGCAGCGCACAGAGCCACCGGCCAACTCGATGGTGGGCACCCGCAGTGGCAGCAAGCGGGCGCTGCGTTCAATCACGGAAATCTGCTGCGGCGTCAGGCTTGCCGCCGCCCGCTCCGACAAGGCAAGAAAACGCCGACCGTGGTGGCCGGTCAGTTCGAGCGCGTTGCCGACGAATTCGCCTATCTGGTGCGCATCGAGTTCAACGAGTTCGTGGCCGCCTTCGCGCAAACGTTCGCGCACCGCTTCGCGCCGCTGCGGGTCGGCTATCAAGTGAAAGCCACCCAGCGCAAACTCGGTGGCGACGCACAGCATGACATTGGTGTGGTAGCACGCGCGGCCCTGGGCATCGGCCGTGGCGAAGGCCATGGGCTCGAAGTTGAAGTGCGTGCAAAACCGCTCCAGCGCCACCGGGTTGGCGCGATTGGACTCGGAGGTGTAGGCCATGCGGTTCACATGGTCGAGCACCATGGCGCCCGTGCCCTCCAGGAACATGTGGTCTTGCTCCAGGCCCGAGTAGTCGATGGCGTCCTGTACCCGGTACTCGGATTTGAGCATTTCGATGATGTCGCTGCGCCGCTCGCGCCTGCGGCTGGGCGCAAACATCGGGTACAGCGCGATGTGGCCGCCCGCGTGGGTGGAGAACCAGTTGTTGGGGAACACGCTGTCGGGCGTGCACCGTCGCCCGTCGTCGTCGAACAGATGCACGCGTACGCCGGCGTCCTGCAGCCGCGCCGCAGCGTCGGTCACCTGTTCGTAGGCGCTGCAAGAGGCCTCATCGGCGGTCTGCCCGACGGGCAATGCCTGAAACGCGTTGTCGGCCGCGGTTTCGGGGTTGGGCGTGAAATGGCGCGGGCGCACCATCACCACGGCGGCTGGCGCCTGGAGCGAAGGGGAAGGCATGGGATACGTCGGGATGCAACGGTCAGGCCACGCGGCGCAGGCGGGCGGTGGCGTTTGCGCCGCGTATGCGGCCAAACAAATCCTTCGGGTCGCCGTCGCTGGGCACCAGTTCAACGTCGCGCCCCATGCCACGCTCCTGCGCCAGCGTGTGCAGCGTGCGCAGGGCGGCGTAATCTTCCAGCGCGAAGCCGACCGAATCGAACACCGTCACGTCCTGCGCCGAAGCCCGGCCTGGCGCCTGCCGCGCCAGCACGCGCCACAGCTCTGTCACCGGATGGTCGGGCGCGAGTTGCTGAATGTCGCCCTCAATGCGCGTCTGCGGCTCGTACTCGACAAAAATGCGCGCGGCGCGCAGCACGTCCGGATGCAGCTCGGTCTTGCCGGAGCAGTCGCCGCCGACGGCATTCAGGTGCATGCCGGGCTCGATCATGTCCGGCGTGAGAATGGTGGCGCGGGCCTTGTCTGCGGTGGCGGTGGTGACGATGTCTGCCCCGCGCACGGCGTCTTGCACCGAAGCCGTGCGCACCACGCGCAGGCCGGGCACATCGGCCAGGTTGCGCATCAGCTTCTCGGTGGCGGCGCCGTCGACGTCGTAGGCGCGCACTTCCGTGATGCCCAGCAGCGCATGAAAGGCCATCGCCTGGAACTCGCTTTGCGCGCCGTTGCCGATGAGCGCCATGCTCCGGCTGTCCGGGCGCGCCAAGGCACGCGCTGCCAGCGCGGAGGTGGCCGCCGTGCGCAGGGCGGTCGTCAGCGTGAGTTCCGACAGCAGCAGCGGGTAGCCGGTCTCGACCTCGGCCAGAACGCCAAAAGCCATCACGGTGGGCAGGCCGAGCGCCGGGTTGTCGGGGTGGCCGTTGACGTATTTGAAGCTGTAGTGCGTGGCGCCGCCCACCGGCATCAGCTCAATCACGCCGCGCTCGCTGTGGCAGGCACTGCGGGCCGATTTGTCGAATTCTTCCCAGCGCAGAAATTCGCGCTCGATGCCGTCGGCAAGGCGTTCGATGAGGGCTGCGGGGCCCAGATCGCGCACCAGTTGCGCGAGGTCGGGTAGGTCCACAAGGCGGGTCATGGTGGTGCTCCTGAAAATGATGGAGCCATTGTGTTTCCGGCCTTTGGCCAACCGGTAGCGTCAAAAATGTGGGAATTCGAATGCCATAGTGGTGTTTTGGCAGCAATAATTGCTTATATGAGCAAAATTGACGACACCGACCGCCAGTTGCTAAGCCTGCTGCGCGACAACGCCCGCACCCCGCTGGCCAGCCTGGCGCAGAAGCTGCGCGTCTCGCGTGGCACGGTGCAAAACCGGCTGCGCAAGCTCGAAGACGCGGGCGTGGTCACCGGTTACACGGTGCGCCTGCGGCCCGATTCGGAACCCCAGCGCATTCGGGCCTGGATGTCGATCGCGGTCGAAGGCAACAGCGCACCGGCCGTCATCCGCACGCTGCGCGGCGAGGCGGCGGTGGGTACGCTGCACAGCACCAACGGCCGCTGGGACATCGTCGCCGAGGTGCGCGCGGAAAGCCTCGAAGCATTCGACGCGGCGCTGGGGCGCATCCGCCT
>JAUCDU010000192.1:0-5588 GCA_034674825.1 Giesbergeria sp. | reverse complement strand
CCCGCGGTGATGGCCATGGCCATTGCACCCCAGAAGGTCACGCGCCAGGCGCCCATTGCCATGCTGGCGCCGCCGGTGCGCGCGGCCAGGGCGCCGAGCAGGGCCAGAAAAACCAGTGCGGTCCCCGGCACCCAGGCCAGCAGGCTGCCAGCGGGCGCGAGGACCGCCACCAGCAGGGGCAAGGCGGCGCCGACGGCAAAGCTGGCGGCGGAAGTGAGCGCGGCCTGCACCGGGCGGGCGGCCAGGGTCTGGGAGAGTTCGAGTTCGTCGCGCGCGTGTGCGCCCAGCGCGTCGTGTGCCATCAGCTCCTGGGCTACCTGCTTTGCCAGCGCGGGGCCAAGGCCCCGGCCTTCGTAGATGGTGGCCAGCTCGCGCTCTTCGGCCTGGGGGTCGGCTGCCAGCTCGCGGCGTTCGCGGTTCAGGTCGGCCTGCTCGGTGTCGGCCTGCGAGTGCACCGACACATACTCGCCCGCCGCCATCGACATGGCCCCGGCCACCAGACCCGCCGCCGCCGTCATGACGATGGCAGAAGGGCTGGCCTGCGCGGCCGCAACGCCCACCACCAGGCTGGCGGTGGACACGATGCCGTCGTTGGCGCCCAGCACGGCGGCACGCAGCCAGCCAACGCGTTCGCCACGGTGGCGCTCAAGGTGCAGGCGGCGGGTGGCAGAGGTCATGCTGTGCTTTGTGTTGAGGGTGCTTTGCAGGGTAGGGGGCGCAGCGCCCATGCGCAGAACCCATGCTAGTTCCAGAAGACTAAAACGCCCAGACCAAACTGCCCTCAGGCCCGGCAAACATCACGCTGTGCTGCGTGGTCTTGCAGCGCCACGTCTGCAGCGTGCGATCCAGCCCGCCGGTGGGCTCAAACAGCGCTGCCGCATCCAGCACCACGGCGCATCGCGCACCCGGCGCGCGTACCGACTCGTACGCAATCCATTGCACCGCGCGCTCCTCGGCGGCTGCAGCGACGGCTTGCGTGGCGCTGTAGTCGCTGCTGTGTGTCCACTGCGCGCGGCATTGCTGCCACGGCGGGGCCATCAAGTCGATGGCGCGGCCGCGCACGCGGCCCTGGAAGAAGCTGTGCTCGGTCAGCAGCACTTCGGCGCGCAGGCCCTCGCTGTCCATCAGGAAGCGGTGGCGCCAGTAGGCCACCTCGGCGCACGCGGCTTGCAGCGTCTGTGCGCCGTACCACTGGCCCTGCGCGTGGGGCGGGCGAAAGCGGCTGGCGTGCTGCGGGCGGTAGCGAAACGGGGTCGTCAGCAGGTAGTGCTTGGGCCGCGCGGTTTTGGGCGGCGGTGGCTTGCTGGCTTCAAGCAACTGCTCCAGCAAATCCTGCTCGGCAGGGGTATCGACCAGCCGCATGGTGGCCACCACATGCTGCGCCTCGACGCCGCGCCAGGCCAGCAGGCTGCGGGTTTCGACCGACGTCTCCAGCCAGGCTGGGTCCCAACGCATCGTGCTCATCGCGCCCTCATTCCATTGCCAAATCATTCATGTCTAGGCGTCAAGCTGCAGGCAGTGCTTTGCCACGGCAAAGCGAGACAACAACGACAGGGATGATTTGGGAATGGCATCAGGCCGGGGCGCGCATGCCGTCGAGGTAATGCAGCGTCGCGACCAAGCCCTCGGCCTTTTGCACCAGTTGAATCGGCTTGCCGCCCAGCGCCCGGTTGTGCGACTGCATCCAGGTCTGGCGCTTGCCGTCGTCGGTGCCGACCAGGGCATCAAGCGAGCGGTATACGCGCACCAGCAGCAGGGCAAGCTCGCCTTCCTTCGACGCCGGGTCAATCGCCTTGTCGCCTTTGAGGATGCGCGAGACCGTGGGCTCGCTCAGACCCACGGTGCGCGCCAGCGCTGCGCCCGACAGGCCCAAGAGCTGGCTGGCGCGCACGGTGGCCTTGGCGAGCACGTCGCTCGGCTGCGGGGATAAGGCGCGCTGTTCCATGGCAACCTCCTGATCAAAAAAGCTTTCTATAGAAAGATTATCGTGCATTTAGATAAATATTGCATTTAATTGGCTTGGCTGCGCACAGGTCTGCCGCCCGCGTACAGTGGGGGCGCTTGTACTGCCACGAAAGGGATGCCATGTCTGCCGATCACTTTGTCGCCAGCCACGCGCGCGGCGCGACGTTTGAGCGTGGCCTGCGCTCGTTTTTTGAATACCGCGATTTGGGGCTGACTGCGGCCACCGGGGGCCGTGTGCAGGCGCATGTCATCCGTCCAGCAGCGGGGGCCGAGTTTTCCAGCCAGCCGCACCTGCACCGCACCGAGTTTCAGCTGGTCTACATCCTCAAGGGCTGGATTGAGTTCGAGTACGAGGGGCAGGGCGCCGTGCGGCTCGAGGCGGGCTCGTGCGTCTACCAGCCACCGGGCATTCGCCATCGTGAGCTGGGCCACAGCGAAGACCTGGAAATGCTGGAGGTGGTGATGCCCGGCACGTTCGATACCGAGTTGGTCGACAGCGTGGAAGGCGCGCACAGCGCACCCGTCCCCGCCGGCACGAAAGCTTGAGCGCCTACTGCCCGAGCACCTGCGAGCGAAACTGGCTGTAGCTGGCGGCTTCTGCCTTACTCAGCGTGAAGCCCTCGAGCACTTGCACCGCGCTGCCGCGCACGTCCTTGCTTTCGTTCACGTTGTTCACCACCTGAATGAGCGCCTGCTTTGCACTGTCTGCCTGGGTGCCAGACTGCGCAATGGCGAACACGCCGGCCAGACGCACTTGCGGTGTTGGGTCTGTCAGCGCTTGCGTCCACTGGGCTACGCTGCCGCCAGTCTTGTCCCACTGTGCCAGTTGCAGCAGGCTCTGGCTGCGCACCGTGGGGTCGGCATTTGCGGCCAGGCCCTGCAACTGGGTCACGGTCGCTGCCGCTTCTGCGGCTGTAGCGGCACTCAGGGGCTTGCCCGCGTTTTGCTCATTCAGTTCAGGTGGCTGCAAGGCTGCAAGCGCTTGCACGAGCAGGGCTGGATCGCGCTCGCTCGTCAAGGTTTCGCGAAGAATGTCGCGCACTTCCTGTGAATCGGTGCTGCGGTTGCGCAGCAACTCCAATCCGTCTTTGCGTTCTTGTGCATCGGCACTGCTCGCGAGTTGTTTGGACAGTGCCAGCACTTCTGGTCCCTCTACCGTCGCAAGCAGCGACAGCGCCAGCGCCTTGGCAGCGGCGTTGGTTTCCTTGCCATAGCGGCGCACGAGCCGGTCGAGCGCATCGGGGTCGCTTTGAACCAGCTTGCGCAACTTGTCTTCGGGGTCTTCACCCTCCATCAGCTGGTCTTGTGGCAACAGGGCGCGCGCCCACAGCGCTTCTTCTTGCACCTGGGTGTCCGAAGCAGTTGTGCCGGAACCCACATCACCCCACGACCACAGGTTGGTGGCAGATGTGGACGATCGACCGCGCGCCGCAGCGCCGGCGCTCGCCGGCCTGCTGCCCGCCGCCGCACCGCTTGGCTGCTCCGGGCTGGCACCGTCGTCCCGCCACAGCATGGCAAGTGCGACCACCAGGCCGAGACCCAATGCGGAAACTGCAAATACAAGCTTTCTCACCCATGTGTCCTCACGAAAAAAAGGCCCTGCGCGAACCATACCGCGCAGGGCCTTTACGCAATTGAATGCTTAGTTCATCACCAGATCAGCCTGCTTGGAGGTCGTGTAGTCCTTCAGGCCCACGTGGCTCAATACATAGTCGTACGTGGCATTTTGGCCGTCCACGTTGCTGGTGTGCGAACCGTACACGAAGCAACTGCCCACGCACACGATCTCATCGGACCAGCTCTTGATGGAATACATCTTGGCGCCGTAGCGCTTGTTGCGCACCGAATTGATCAGCGGGCTGTTGATCGACAAACCGGCCGAGCCACAGGTTGGCGTCCACACGTTGTAGGGGTAGACGCCGCAAGCGTTCAAACCGTGCTGCGCACCTGCAATGCTGACAAAGGTATTGACGTAGCCAGAGTAGCCCAGCTCGTTGATCGCTTTCATGGCCAGCGTGACACCCATGGAGTGGCCAATGACATCGATCTTGCCCGTGCAGGAAGTGGACTTGGCCGACTGCAACGAGCTTTTCACAATATTGGTATTTGCCGTGCTGTGGCTGTTGCTGCTGGCGTTGGTCTTTGAACCCCAATTGGGCCGGAAGATTTGAGAATCCACATAGCCACGGCTTTTCAGGGTGGTGACCGTCTTGTTCCAGTCGGACGGCGAATGCGTGTTGCCGTGGACCAAAACGACGTTGTCCAGGCACGCTGCACTGGCAGAAAGTGATGCACCGGCCACCGCAAGCGCGACGAATGCGCGTTGCACGAAAGAAAACGTTGATGCCATGTAAGTGTCTCCAGAAATTTTTGTTTCGCCTGGATCTGTGTCCAGTTGCGGCGTTGGGGTTGACCCCGTTTGGTGTGTTCCTGTTCAGGGCAGGCGGAATGTAAAAGCCAAACGGGGCGGCTGGCAACGCAATTGGTCGTTGCCGCAGGGTATTCACCTAAGAAAAATAGGGGACATACACAAAAATACGTAGGTGTTTACCAACGAAAAATCGCTGCTTTCTTTGGCCCGCCTGCAACCAATGCTGGTGCGCAGCAACAGAGCGCTGTGCTGGTCGGTGCGCTGGCCCATTACCATCAGCGCGTTCCTGCACCACTTGTTTTGCACCGCCCGGCATGCTTCCCCACACCTTCCTCTGGCACGACTACGAAACCTTCGGCTCCGACCCGCGCCGCGACCGGCCGGCGCAGTTTGCCGCCATCCGCACCGACGCCGACTTGAACGAAATCGGCGAGCCGCTGATGCTGTACTGCCAGCCGCCGAACGACTATTTGCCCGAGCCCGAGGCCTGTTTGATCACCGGCATCACGCCGCAAGTAGCGTTTGAGCGCGGGGTCAGCGAGCGCGACTTTGCCGCACGCATCCACGAGGCCATGGCGCAGCCCGGCACCATTGGCGTGGGCTACAACACCATTCGCTTTGACGACGAGGTCACGCGCCACATGTTCTGGCGCAACCTGATCGACCCCTATGGCCGCGAATGGCAGAACCAATGCGGCCGCTGGGATTTGCTTGACGTGGTGCGCCTGGCCTACGCGCTGCGGCCCGACGGCCTCATCGTCTGGCCCAAGAAGGAAGACGGATCGCCCAGCTTCAAGCGGGGCGGCCTGCTGCACGAGGCCGCGCACGATGCGCTGTCGGACGTGCGCGCCACCATTGCGCTGGCAAAGCTCTTGCGCCAGCACAACGCCAAGCTGTTCGACTTTGCCCTTGGCCTGCACAAGAAAGACCGCGTGGCCGCCGAGCTGCGCCTGCCGACCGATGTGCAAAACGCCCGGCCGTTTTTGCATGTCTCGGGCATGTTCCCCACGCAGCGGGGGTGTCTGGCGGTGATGTTCCCGCTCGCCACGCACCCGACCAACAAGAACGAACTGCTGGCCTGGGATTTGGCGCACGACCCGTCTGAGCTGGCGACGCAAAGCGTGGACGAGCTGCGCCTGCGCTTGTTCACGCGCAGCGCCGACCTGCCCGAAGGCATGCTGCGCCTGCCGGTCAAAAGCGTGCACCTGAACAAGTCGCCCATGGTGGTGGGCAATGTGAACACGCTGACGCC
>JAUCDU010000191.1:0-5595 GCA_034674825.1 Giesbergeria sp. | reverse complement strand
CCGCCGGTGTCGCGCTGCACGCCCTTGGGTTTTCCGGTGGTGCCGCTGGTGTACAGCGTGTAACTGATGTGCGTGGCGGGCAGCCATTCGCACGCCACCTCGGCGTCCATGTGCTGCGCACGAAGGTCGGTCCACAGATGGTCGCGCCCGGCCTCAAGATCCATCGGCACCAGGCCACGGTCTACCAGCAACACCGCCTTCGGTTTGTGCGTCGCCATGCCAATGGCTTCATCGAGCAGCGGCTTGTAAGCGACGGCTTTGCCGCCGCGCGAACCGGCGTCGGCGCTGACAATCACCACTGGTTCGGCGTCGTCAATGCGCGACGCCAGCGAGCCTGCCGCGAACCCGCCAAACACCACGCTGTGCACCGCACCGATGCGGGCGCAGGCCAGCATGGCAAAAGCGGCCTCGGCAATCATGGGCATGTAGATCTGGACCCGGTCGCCCTTCTTGACGCCCAGGCCAAGCAGGCTCGCCGCCATGCGCTGCACTTCGGCGTGCAGATCCCGGTAGCTGTAGCTGCGCTCGCTACCCGTTTCGGTGGAAATCGCCACCAGCGCCGCCTGGTCGGCACGCTCGGCCAGATGGCGGTCCACCGCGTTGTGGCACAGGTTGGTGGTGCCGCCGACGAACCATTTGGCAAACGGCGGCCGGCGGTAGTCGCACACCTGCTCGGGCGGCGTCTGCCAGTCAATCAGCCGGGCTTGCGTGGCCCAGAAGTCGTCGCGCTGTTCGATGGACTGGCGGTAGAACTCGGCATAAGGGGTCATGGAACAGGTCTCCTGAGCAACGCAAGGTCCGCATGTTGGGGCGGTTTTGAATTCATAATTATTCAGAACGGTCTTTCGGGAAGCTGACGCGTCCGCTTCGCCCGGAAGCGCATCGCTGCGCCAGTCCCTGGAAAGCCTGGTGCAGTGTTTTACTGCACAAAACAGCCGCTCCCCTCTCCGGCCTGCGCCAGCTCAAGCTCCCGCACTGCCTGGCGCAGTGCCGCGCGCAATGTCAGGCCCATTAGGCGCTTGTGCTGCCTTGGTGGCAAAGGTGGCAATGCTGCGCAGCACCTCCAGGTCTTCCTGCATGCCCATCACCAGCTCGGCACGGGCCAGCGCCGTACGCGCATGGTGCAGCGCCGCGGCGCGCATGGCATCGTCCCCCACCAGTCCCAGGGCAAAAAAAGCCTTTTGCAAGCGCACGCCGACTTCCACGCTGCCGGCGCCGTCGCGCGCTATGGGCGTGAAGGCATCGTTGAACATGTCGGCCACGTTCAGTTCAGGCACTTCGACCCGGTCGTAGCGCGGCGGCTCGGGCTCTTTGTCGCTGGGGGTGCGCCACAGCACGAACAAGCGCGCCAGCGTCCCGACGATGTCAATGGCCGTCCCCGGATCGTTCACCGCTGGGGAGAGCGCGCGACCGGCAATCTCGGCCAGCACCACCAGGCCAAAGCGCGGGTCGTCGTCGAAAATCCGGTCGCCGCCGATGCGAAAGGCACGCACCAGTGTCTGCTCGTCCACTGCTTCGGTGTGTGCGGGGTCGCGCGTGTAGAGCGCCAGCGCGCGCCCCGGCAACGCAAAAGTGCCGGGCAGTGCCTGCACCACCACTTTGCCGCCAATCGTCTGCGCAAAGTGCTGCACCGCCTCCATGTCGATGCGCTGCACGTACCCCACTTCCGGCGAGAACACCGCGTCACCCAGCGGCTGGTGCCCGACCGGCAGCGCCACGCCGCCCAGTGTGGGGGCATCGCGCCGCCTGCGCATGACGGCGGCGGTGGCGCGCTCGGCCTGGTCAATGGTGGTGCCCAGACGCCCCAGGCGGGCAATGCGGTCCATCCAGCGCACAAAAGTAAAAATGACGAAGGCCAGCACCAGCAAGGTGAGCGAGAACAGCGTGAACCGACCGTTGCCCTCAAAGTACTGGTTCTTCGAGGCGGTGAGCGCCACCACACTAAAGATAAAGGCCCCAATGAAGGCCGAGAGCGCGTTTTGCGAAACGTCGTCCGAGATCACCAGCGGAAAACTGCGCGGCGTGGCGGTGCTGCTGGCCGATGAGTAAGCCGACACCATGGAGGCCACGGCAAAGGTTGCTATGGGCAGCATGGCCGCCGCCATCACCGAGAGCAGGCTTTGCACCGAATCGGTGGTGATGACGGGTAGCCAGTCGACCTGTTCAAAGTTGTCCGACAGCTTGGCCAGAAACACCGCCAGCACCGACACCAGGCCGATAAACAGCGGCTTGACCCACAGCCGCTCGCGTATGCGCCGCAACACGAAGCGAATCGTGTCCCTCGAGAACAGCGATGCGAGCCAGGAGAGGTCGGGTGCAGGCATGGCCAAGGCCTACTTGATAAGTGCAAGCGCCTCGCGGAAAGCCGGATGCTCGCAGCTCCCGAGCCACTCGAAGCCGACCATTTCGGTGGTCACCAGCTCGGCGCCAGCGCTCGCCAGGCGGTCGTAGGCCGCGTCGCGGCTGCGTTCGGTGCGCGAACTGCAGGCGTCGGTTACCACCCAGACTTCGAAATCGTCCTCCAGCAAACCCAGCGCCGTCTGCAGCAAGCATACATGCGCCTCGCACCCCGCAATCACGATGCTGTTGCGCGCAGGAGCCGACTGCGCCGTCTTTTGCATGTGCTTGGGCAAGCTGCGCGCATTGCCTGCGGGCGGCTTGGCGGGCGGGCGCAGCCATTCGCCCAGGCCCTCTTCTGCCGCGCTGAAGTGCATCTTGGCCAGCGTGTCGTGGCACAGGGCACGCAGCTGGGCATCGTTGTGCCCCAGGCGCGAGGGATTTTGCTCGGTGCCCCACACGGGCACCTGCATCAGATGGGCAAACTTCGCCAAGCGCAACGCATTGGCAAGCGTTGCCGGGGCATCGTGGATCACCGGCATCAGGCGTTCCTGGTAGTCCACCAGCACCAGCTGGCATTCGGAGGCTTCTAGCAACATGGGATTCTTTCTGTCGTTCTGCGGTTGGCCACATTGTCGCTGTGCGCCCTGGCCCCAGCACAAGACACTGCGCGTTCGGGCCGCCAATGTGACTCTGAACACCCTTGGTCTGGCGTGGAAAAGTGTCCTGGGTACCCCAAGCGTGCTACCCTCCGCGCCCATGCCCCGCTGGATTGCCCCCCTCCTTCTCGCCGCTGCCTGCTCCCAGGCAGCTTTGGCAGCCCCGACGGAACCCCTGAGCGAACCCGCCACGACCACGGCCACCGGTGCTTCTGCTGCACCCGCCGCGGCGCCAGTGCGGCCAGGTGTTGGCGATTCCGCACTAAGTCGCTCGCTGGCACAGGTGCGCAGCTCAGTGTCCGAGCAGGCACACAGCGTGGTGGACAACACGTCTGCCCTCGTCGCCACAGCCATGGGCTTCATGGGCGTGCGCTACCGGCGCGGCGGCAACAGCGAAGAAACCGGGTTCGACTGCAGCGGTTTTGTGCGCGCTGTGTACGAAAAAACCGCGGGATTGGTGCTCCCCCGCCGGGCCAAGGACCAGGCTGCGAGCACCGAAGTAATCGACAAAAGCGAGCTGCAACCCGGTGATCTGGTGTTTTTCAACACCATGCGCCGCGCTTTCAGCCACGTCGGCGTGTACCTGGGCGATGGCAAGTTCATCCATTCCCCGCGCACTGGCCAGCAGGTGCGCGTTGAGGACATGCAAGCGAGCTACTGGAAGAAGCGCTTCAACGGCGCCCGCCGCGTAGCGCTTGACGACGACGCGGTGCAGCGCATCAGCGCCGCGACCAACCTCCAGCACTGACTTCCGCCACTTCCTACTTCGCCGGAATGGTCCGGATGGTGGTGATTTCGGTGCTCTCTATGGGCGTGATCGGCGCCTGCGTCGTCGGCATTTGTGGGTTTGCACGCAGGGCGCGCGCGTACTCCATGTCTTCACGGTAGCGCGCACGCGCTTCGCGTTCACAGGCTTTTCGGTTGCTTGCCTCTTCGCGGCAGGCGGCGAGCGAGAGCTTCAGGCCGCCCCCGGCTTCGCGAATCGCCGTCTGGTAGCGCTGCTGCGCCGTGACATCGGGGTGGGAGCCACGCTCCAGAGAAGCTTCGTAATTTTGTGCGCTGGACACCGCAGGCAGCGCCAGCAGGACCGCCATCGCGGCGCTGGCGCACCAGGACGCACGGCGATGGGCATGGGTTCGCGGGGAATGTTTGGGCATATCGGTTCCTTGTCTGCAGGGTGCGCTGGTGGGTCTGGCGCACCCGATTGAATACCCACCACCTTATCCACCTGCTCTTTGCCCAGCTGTGAGCCGCCCGCGCGCGACGCTGTAAGAAGCCGCCCACAGGCAGGGCGTTGCGCCACGCTACAGGCGCGATGTGACTTGCAGCGACGGCCAGAGCGGCCCGGCGCCAAAACGCCCAGCCTGCGATGATGTGCCCCATGCGACGCCCCTTTTCCCGAAATCGAGAGCCGGACATGCCGGCTCTGGACACCCCGCAAGACCCTGCCCTCGCGGCCGCCTTGCTGCGCGCGCGCCGCCTGCTCAACCGCCGCGCCCTGGTGGCGGCCGCGGCCAGCACGGTGCCGGTGCCGGGGCTGGACTGGGCGGTGGACGCCGCCCTGCTCTCGCGCGTGCTGCCGCAGATCAGCGCCGAATTCGGCCTGACGCCCGAGCAGCTCGACGCACTCGACCCGAAAAAGCACGAGCAGGTGCAGAAAGCGGTCGCCATGGTGGGCTCGGTGCTGATCGGCAAGTTCATCACCCGCGATCTCGCCCTGAAAGCCTTGCGCGCTGCCGGGATGCGCATGACGACCAAGCAGCTGAGCAAATACATCCCCTTCGCCGGCCAGGCCGTGTCGGCGGCGCTGGGCTATGCGACGCTGCGCTTCCTGGGTGAGCAGCACATCCGCGACTGCGTTGCCGTGGCCGAGGCAGCGCAATTGCGCTTGCCGCCGCCAAGCGCCTGAAAACTCCTTATTTTGTAGCTGCCAGCGCTTATGGGATAAGCGCTGGAGCCTGTTTTTATCTAAAATTTCGGTTGTCTCGCCAGCCCCTCACACCCAGGCGCACTCGCAGGTGAAGTGGCGCAGAAACTGCGGCTGCTTGGCGATGCGCACGCCGCGAATGCTGCTCGCCTTCTCCTTGACTTCGGCAATGACTTCGGCTGCGTAGTCGAAGTGCGACTGCGTGTACATGCGGCGCGGGAACGCCAGGCGCACCAGCTCCATGCTGTGGTAGGTCTCCGTGCCATCCGCCAGGCGCTTGCCGAACATGACCGAGCCGATCTCGACGCCGCGAATGCCGCCCTCCAGGTACAACGCATTGCACAGCGCCCAGGCCGGGTAATGCGCCACCGGCATGTCGGGCAGCACGGTCTTGGCGTCGATATAGACCGCGTGGCCGCCGGTGGGTTTGACAAAGCCGACGCCGGCGGCGTCCAGCCGCTCGCCCAGGTATTCGGCGGTGCGCAGGCGGTAGCGCAGGTAGTCTTCGTCCATGCCCTCTTCCAGGCCGACGGCCATGGCTTCAAGGTCACGGCCGGCCAGACCCCCGTAGGTAGGGAAGCCCTCCATCATGATCAGACCATTGCGCACGCCGTCCATCCACTCGTCGCTGCGCAGCACGATGAAGCCGCCGATGTTGACCATGCCGTCCTT
>JAUCDU010000190.1:0-5607 GCA_034674825.1 Giesbergeria sp. | reverse complement strand
CCTCGACGATCGGCGCGATGTCGGCAATGGTGCTTTTGAACAGGCGCGAGAAACGCCGCACCTCGTCAAAGTCCACCGGCAGCACGATGGCCTGCGGGCACAGCTTGGCCGCCTTCATCATGCCCATGGCCGAGCCCACGCCAAACTGCCGCGCCGCGTAGGTGGCCGTGGTAATCACCCCCCGGCCGACATAGTCCTTGAGCAGCGGAAACTCGGCCACCGGCACAAAACAGCGCTCGCGCGCGCCGCTGCCGTCCGGGCTTTGCAGCAGCAACTCGTCGACCGCGCGCCGCGCGCCACCAATCACCACCGGCAGACCCTTGAGCTGCGGGTAACGCAGCAGCTCAATGGATGCGAAGAACGCGTCCATGTCGAGGTGGGCGATGCGGCGCAGCTTGCCGCCGGGTTCACCGTCTGCAGGGTTGTGGTCGGCGGGAAAATGGCCTTCGGAAGCAGTCACAGCCCGTATTGTGCGCGGCAGAGGCACGGCCAGCACCACGCCGCTGCCGCCATTTTCCAGCAAGCATCACGCCGCAGTGGCCCCCCACCAGCTGAAGAATCGCTATGCAAAGGCCGGGCGCGCAAGTAAAATCCGCGCCCCAAAATTTGGATTTTTGTCAGCCCATTGGGAGCGCCATCATGAAACCTTGGTTGAAATGGTCCCTGGCCAGCGCGCTGTTGCTGTGCCTCATCGTCGTGGCGATCGCGGCCAGCGGCCTGTACCTGGCTGAGCGAAAGCGCAACCGCACGATCGACATCACCGCGCGCCCGGTGGCCTACGCCACGGACGCCCAAAGCATTGAGCGCGGGCGCTATCTGTTCGCCTCGCGGGGGTGCGCAGAGTGCCATGGTGCGCAAGGCACTGGCCGCGAGTTCGTCAACGATGGCAAGGGCACGCGGTTGGTGGGCGCCAACATCACCCCCGCTGGCGTGGTCGCGCACTTCAAGCCGGACGACTGGGACCGGGCGATTTGTCATGGCGTCAAGCCCGATGGTCATCCCGTGCTGGTGATGCCCAGTGAAGACTACAACCGGCTCACAGATGAAGACCTCAGCGCACTGGTGTCCTATGTGCGCCAGCTGCCACCCCGTGAGGGCGCGGCAGCCGTGGTCGAGTTGCCGAAGATCGCGTGGGTACTGTATGGATTGGGCGCGATCCCGGATGCGGCGTCGCGCATCGACCACCAGCGTGCGTCCTCACTCCCCGTACCGGAGGGTGTGACCGTCGAGCACGGAAAGTACGTCGCCCAGATGTGCATTGGCTGCCACGGCGCCACCCTGGCAGGCGGCAAGATTCCCGGCGGGCCACCGGATTGGCCTCCAGCGGCGGACATTCGACCAGGTGCGGGAACTGCTCTGGCCCGCTATCCCGATGCCGCCAGTTTTGTCGCCATGCTGCGCAGCGGCAAGCGGCCTGATGGCACGGCCATTCAGGTGATGCCTTTTGAATCGCTCAGGCAATTGAGCGATGTCGACACGCAGGCCCTGTACCGGTACCTACGGTCGTCCGCGCCCGGTTGAACTTTGCTGGCAGGCCTGCGAGTTGCTCGCCGGCTCAGACAGCGCAGCCGCTCACAAGCGCCGCCGCCTTGGCACGACACTCAACTGCACGCTGTCGAGCACCGGCGCAGCGCCCACCTGCAGGTTGCGGCGCGGCAGCTCCACCAGTTGCTCGGCGTGCCAGAGACGCAGTTGCGCAGCGCCTTCGGGTACTGCGCTAAAGCGCGCAATGCCGTCTTCGTCGGACTTCATCGTCCAGGCCGAATCGGTAACAAAAACATGGCCGCGCATGGAGCCATGCAAGTGACAGCCCAGCAAGATGGCGCCAGGCTCTTGCACTGTCACCTCGGCCTCACCGCCGACAGCGCCTGCATTGGCACCGGCGAGCCGCAGTTCAAAGTCGGCTCCGGCGGCGGGATCGGCAAAGCCATGCGCGGCCGTGGTGCCGCGTATGTGGTGGTCCCAACGGTCGAGGTTGGAAAAATGCAGCGTGCTGCCCGGCGCCACCACGGTGACGGGCGGCAGAAAGCGCATGCGCTGCTGGCCGATCGTGACCTTGCTGGCCACAGGCGGCGCACCTGGCGTGGCGGGGTACAGCACCACCACTGCGTCGGGCACTGGGCGGCCGTCCTTGTCGAGCACCTGTACCTGGACATTTCCGGCAAAAACGGGAGCAGCGCTTGCAGTTATTGCGCTCGCAGCTATCAAAAGCAGAGTTTTTCGCAGCATGTCAATGCACCGTGATGATGTCGCGGTGCATAGGCGCGAGCAGCGCCAGCAAGCGATTTTGTTGAGAAAACGGGATGCCCTGGGCGTCCATGGCGCGCTGCAGCGCCTCCACCAGCGCATTGAAATCGCCTTTATTGATGTCCATGTCGGCGTGCAGATCGCGCATGTCGGCGCCCTGGTAGGTGCAGGGGCCGCCGCTCAGCGCGCAAAACTGCTCGGCCAGGCTCTCTTTGAGCGCTGCCGGTTTGACATCTTTGAACTGCACGCCAATGCGCGGGTGGTGCACCAGACGCTCGACGAACGCGTCCACGATACGATCGATGCCGGCCTGCTCGCCCAGCGCTGCATACAGGCTTGTTGCGGCGGCGGATGTCGAAGTCACTGATGGGGAGGCGGCCGCTGGAGCTGTCTGGGCCTGGGCCATAGGCACACCCCACAAGGCCAGCGCGCAGCACAAGCTAAGAGTTTTCATGGAAGTCTCGCGTCAAAAAGCCACTTGGGCCGAAAGGTAGGCGCCGCGCTGACGCCGCCCGTTGGTAATGCCGGGGACGATGCGCCCCAGGTCGGCCCAGGCCAGCGTAAACGAGAGGTTCTTGCTGGGCGCCCAGGCAATGAAGATGTCCTTCCACGCGTCCTCACGCAGCGCCGCGCCCAAGCCGGCGGCGCGGCCGGTGGCCTGCAGGTTGTCGGGCTTGAAGCGCCATTCCGCGCCGATGGCGAGGTCGCGCCGGATCAACCAGGCCACGGAAAACTCGGGTTGCAGGCTGCGGCTGTTGCGCCCTGGGGCCGCAGAACCGAAACCGAGCAGCCCGTTCTGATTGGCGCGGGTGGAACGCAGCGTGGCGTTCAGCAGCAGGCCTTTGTCCAGCACCAGCTTGGTGGCGCTGACGTAGACATCGGTCCCATGCGTGTCGGCGCCCAGAAAATCAAACACCGATTGCAGCGAGCCAGGGCGCACCCGCTTGTGCTCCAGGCCGATGGCAATTTGCGGCATCCAGCTGTCGGCGTCCAGGATGGCGTCGCCCGCCACGCGCACTTTGAGGCCCAGCACATCCATGCGAATGTGCTGGCCGCTCTGCACGCCGAACGGCGCAATGCCGTTGAGCGCCACCGCGGCGCCGGCGTCGAAATCCTGCCGCGCCACCGAGAGTTCGACGCGCTCGTTCCAGCCCAGCGCCGCGCCGTAGCTGGTCAGTGCGTAATCTTGCGTCACAGCGCGGGTGGAAAAGGCACTGACACCCCACTCACCCTCGGTGGCATTGCTGCCAATCACCGCCCAGGGCGTAATGCCGCCGCCGGCCGCGCCGGTGATGCTGCTGACACCGCCCGTCAGCAGCAGTTTGCCGGTTTCGGCCTGCGCCAGGGCCGGCGCGCAGGCCAGAGCCGCCAGCAGAGACAGCGTTTTCCAGTTCATTTTGATTTCCATGTGGTTCGCTTGGTTGGGCTTGGTTGAAATGGTCACGCGGATTTCTGAATCCACTCGCCGGTGAACAGCACCGGCCCGGTCGGCCCGCCTTCAGACGGCACGCCGCCCTTGGGCTCCAGGCTGATGGCGAGCGTGGGCACGCCCTGCACTTCGCCAGGCGTTGCCGGCAGGGCCTGGCTGCGGCCGTCTGCCAGCACGCCCAGCGAGCGCGGCTTGCCACCTGCGGGCAGGGCCCAGAGCTGCAACGAGCGATCGCTTGGCACTTCAAAGCCGCCAACGCGCTGCAGTTGCAGTTGCTGATCGCGGGCGTCGAAGGTGACAAGCAGCGCGGCCGCGGCTTTCTCGTCGCGCAGCACGGCCACGTAAGTGGATTGCGGGGCCGCGCGCTCGGCCAGTTCGGCCTGCAGGCTGGCAATCTGCTGAGAAGAGTCGCGCAGGCCGCCGGTGGCCTGCAAGGCCACGACGACCGCTGCAGCGGTGGCAAACGCTCCCATGGCTGCGGCACCCTGCCACAGCCCAATGCGCTGCCACCACGGAGCCGCCTGCGCCTGTCGGGCGCGCTGGTGGCTCTGGTGCTGCAATGCTGCACGCTCCGCCTGCACCAGGTTGGCTATGCGTGTCCACACGGCCGCCGGGGGCTGCGCGGGGGCCTGTAGTTCGGTCAGGCCCGCCCAATGGCTTTGCCACAAAAGTGCGGCAGCGCGCACAGCCGGGTGCTCGCGCGCCAGGGTTTCAAAGCGGCGGCGCGCACCGCCGCGCAGCGTGCCAAGGGCGTAGCTGGCCGCGAGTTTTTGCAGCAATTCGGGGTGTTGGTGGAGGTTCATGTCGTGCCCCTCACACGTAGCGCGCCATGCAGCCGCGCAGTTGTTCCAGCCCGCGCCGAATCCAGGTCTTGACGGTGCCCAGCGGCAAGGCGAGCTGCTGGGCCAGTTCGCTGTGGCTCAGGTCGCGCAGATAGGCCAGGCTCACCACCTCGCGCTGTTTGGCCTCCAGGCGCTGCAGGCAGGTGTGCAAGGCGGTGGCCTGCTCGCTGGCGTCCGCCGCGTCCATGGGGTCGGGCGTGTCGCTCTCCAGCGCATGGCCCAGGCTGTCGTCCAGCTCCTGGGTGCGGTCGGAGCGCGAGGTGGCGTGCTTGCGCAAGGCGTCGAGTGCACGGCTGCGCACAATCACGCCCAGCCAGGCCAGCGGCGGGCTGAGCGAGAGCCGGTAGTCGCCGGCAGCGCGCCAGACGGTGAGAAAACTCTCCTGCAGCACGTCTTCGGCAGCATCGCGCCGCCGCAGCACGCGCATTGCCAGGCCAAACAGGCGCGGCGAGGTCAGGTCGTAGAGGGCGCGCAGCGCCGTTTCGTCGCGCTGGGCAATGCGGTCGATGAGCGTGACCAGCTCGGCATCGGTGGAAAGCAATGGCATGCATGAATTGTGTGGGAGGAACGTGCATCACGTCTGAAGTGAATACGCGGCCCGGCGCCTGTCGGATTCAAGCTGCCCAGAAAAACCACACACACGCAGCGCTGCTGCAACAGAACAGCCCTACGCCGTGGGATAGGTGCCCGGCAACAGGATGCTCGCGTCCACCGCATCGATGTTGGTGCGACCACAGAACGCCATGGTGAGGTCGAGTTCGCGGTGGATGATCTCCAGCGCGCGCGTCACGCCCCGTTCGCCATAGGCGCCCAGGCCATACAGGAAGGCGCGGCCAATCAGGGTGCCGCGGGCGCCCAGGGCGCGCGCTTTGAGCACGTCCTGGCCGCTGCGGATGCCGCCGTCCATCCACACTTCAATGTCCTTGCCCACCGCCTGCACAATGGCCGGGAGCGCAGCAATCGACGACGGCGCGCCGTCGAGCTGGCGGCCGCCGTGGTTGCTGACGATGAGCGCATCGGCACCGCTGTCCGCCGCCAGGCGGGCGTCTTCGGCGTCCATGATGCCCTTGATGATCAGCTTGCCGCCCC
>JAUCDU010000189.1:0-5610 GCA_034674825.1 Giesbergeria sp. | reverse complement strand
TGCGGTGGTGCAGCCGCTGCAGCGGCAGCTTGCCCAGCAGGGCAGCGCCGAACCCTGCCGCTTGCTGGACGGGGGTTCCGGCGGCGGCTTGCCGGGTGTGGTGCTGGCGATCTGCTTGCCGCACCTTGAGGTGCATTGCGTGGACACCGTGGCGAAGAAGGCCGCCTTTGTGCAGCAGGTGGCGGCCAGCTTGCGGCTGCCCAATCTGCGCGGCATTCACGCGCGGGTGGAATCGCTGGCAGGGCCGTACCAGGTCGTCAGCAGCAGGGCCTTTGCATCCCTCAAAGACTTCACCGACTGGTCGCGCGGCGCGCTGGTCGAGGGCGGTGTCTGGCTGGCGATGAAAGGCAAGCACCCCGACGCCGAACTGGCCGAACTGGATGCAGGAGTGCAGGTGTTTCACGTGGAACCTTTGCAAGTGCCCGGCCTGGATGCGGAGCGCTGCATTGTCTGGATGCGCCCCGCCGCCGTGCTCGCGTAAACTTGGCCTCTTTGCCTGCTGCGGAGTGATGCCATGTCGGCTGCTGTGAATTATCGGGTGTTGCCGTCCATGCGCGCAGGGGCTCTCTGATGGCGCGCATCTTCTGCATTGCCAACCAAAAAGGCGGCGTCGGCAAGACGACCACGGCGGTCAACCTCGCGGCCGGTCTGGCGCGCATCGGGCAGCGCGTGCTGCTGGTGGACCTGGACCCGCAAGGCAATGCCACCATGGGCTCGGGCGTGGACAAGCGCAAGCTTGCCCTCACCATCTACGACGTGCTGCTCGAATCTGCCTCGGTGCAGGAGGCGGCAGTGTCGGCGACGAAATGCGGCTACCAGCTGCTCGGCGCGAACCGCGAGTTGGCGGGCGCCGAGGTGGAGTTGGTGGATGTCGAGCGGCGCGAAAAGCGCCTGAAGGCGGCGCTGGCCGAAGTCGATGACGATTACGACTTTGTGTTGATCGATTGCCCGCCGTCGCTCTCGATGCTGACCCTCAACGGCCTGTGCAGCGCCCACGGCGTCATCGTTCCCATGCAGTGCGAGTACTTTGCGCTCGAAGGCCTGACGGACCTGGTCAACACCATCAAGCAGGTGCACGCGAACCTGAACCCCGATCTGCAGATCATCGGCCTGCTGCGCGTCATGTTCGACCCCCGCATCACGCTGCAAAGCCAGGTCAGCGAACAGCTCAAGGACCATTTTGGCGACAAGGTGTTCAGTACCGTCATCCCGCGCAACGTGCGCCTGGCCGAGGCGCCCAGCTATGGCCTGCCGGGCGTGGTGTTCGACCCGGCGGCCAAAGGCAGTCTGGCGTTTGTCGAGTTTGCCCGCGAGATGGTCGAACGTGTGCAGACACTGGCGCCCGCGGTCAAGCCAAAAATACAAGTAAAAGCGGCCTCTGGCGCTTGATGTACAAGCGCGAGTAGCTATTAAAAATGGAGCATTTGCAGCCCGCTCAAATTCTGTTGCTGCCCGGCTGGCAAAACTCCGGCGCCGGGCATTGGCAAACGCTGTGGGAAGCGCGGCATGGCTACCACCGCGTCGAGCAGCACGACTGGATGCGCCCGCTGCGCGGCGACTGGAGCGCCCGGCTCGATGAGGTGGTGGCGGATGCCGCCGCGCCGCTCGTGCTGGTGGCGCACAGCCTGGGCTGCATTCTGACGGCGTGGTGGGCCGTGCATTCACAGCACACGCACAAGGTGCGGGGCGCGCTGCTGGTGGCGCCGGGCGATGTGGAGCAGCCCGATGTGGCCGCGCAGTTGCCCGGCTGGGCGCCGATTGCACAGCAACAACTTCCGTTTCCCAGCGTGCTCGTGGGCAGCCGCGACGATCCCTATTGCCGCTTCGAGCGTGCCCAGGCGTTGGCTGGCGCCTGGGGCGCACGCTTTGTTGACCTGGGCGCGCGCGGCCATGTCAACGCCGAATCTGGCCTTGGCGCCTGGCCAGAGGGCCACGCGCTGCTGCATTCCTTGATGAAAGATTGAACACCACCATGGTCACCAAAAAACCAAAAGGCCTGGGCCGAGGTCTCGAAGCGCTGCTGGGCCCCAAAGTCGCTGAGCGCGCCAACGTGGAACCGGTAGAGGGCGCGCCGGCGAGCCTGCCGCTCGCAGCGCTGGTGCCCGGCATGTACCAGCCGCGCACGCGCATGGACGAGGGCGCGCTGTACGAGCTGGCCGAATCCATCAAGGCGCAGGGCATCATGCAGCCGGTGCTGGTGCGGCGCCTGACCACGGGCGCGCAAGCAGGGCAATACGAAATCATTGCCGGCGAGCGGCGTTTCCGTGCGGCGCACCTGGCCGGGCTCGACAGCATTCCGGTGCTGGTGCGCGACGTGCCCGACGAATCGGCCGCCGCCATGGCGCTGATCGAGAACATCCAGCGCGAAGACCTGAACCCGCTGGAAGAAGCGCAGGGCCTCTCGCGTCTGGTGAAAGAGTTTGGCCTGACGCACGAGCAGGCGGCGCAGGCGGTAGGGCGCTCGCGCTCGGCGGCGTCGAACCTGCTGCGCCTGCTGAACCTGGCCGAGCCGGTGCAGACCATGCTGATGGCCGGCGATATCGACATGGGCCACGCGCGCGCGCTGCTCTCGCTCGACCGCGCGGCGCAGATTACCGCAGGCAACCAGATCGCCGCCCGCAAGCTCTCGGTGCGCGAAGCCGAGTCGCTGGTGCGCCGCATTGGCGCCGACTTCAATCTGGTGCCGCAAAAGCCGAAGAAGGAAAAATCGCGCGACATCAAGCGGGTCGAAGAAGAGCTGTCCGACTTGCTCATGGCCGAGGTCGAGGTGCGCGTGAAAAAGCGCGTCAAACGCGGAGGCCGCATGGAAGAGATGGGCGAACTGGCGGTCTCGTTCGGCTCGCTCGACGCGCTCAATGGCTTGATCGAGCGCCTGCGCGGCCGCTAAAGCGCGCTCACCCCGCCCGCTGATGCGCCGCCTACCCTGGCCTCTGCCCGCGCTGCTGGCCTGGGCGCTGGCCTGGCTGCTGTTCGTTTCGCTCGAACGCGCACTGCCTGCCGGCGGCGCGCTGCTCATCGCCTGCGCCTTGCCGGTGGCGCTCAGCCCGCTGGCCGGTAGCTGGTGGCGGCGCGGCTTGCTGGCGGCGGGATTCCCACTGGCGTTGCTGCTCTCGGGCGCTGCCCAGGTGCCGGGCTGGGTCTGGCTGGCACCGCTGGCCCTGCTGCTGCTGGTATATCCGCTCGGCGCCTGGCGCGACGCGCCGCTGTTTCCCACGCCCCATGGGGCGCTGGCGGGGGTTGAGGCTGCGGCCGCACTGCCCAGGGGCGCGCGTGTGCTGGATGCCGGCTGCGGCCTGGGCGATGGTTTGAAGGCGCTGCGCACGGTGTACCCGAACGCGCAACTCGAAGGCCTGGAGCGCAGCCGCCTGCTGTCGGTGCTCTGCGCATTGCGCTGTCCGTGGGCGCGCGTTCGGCGCGGCGATATCTGGACCGCCGACTGGGCGGATTACGCGCTCGTCTACCTGTTCCAGCGGCCCGAGAGCATGGCGCGCGCATGGACCAAGGCGAATGCGGAGATGGCGGCCGGCGCCTGGCTGGTCAGCCTTGAGTTCGCGGTGCCCGGCGTGGCCCCCGATGCCACGCTGGAATTCGCCAGTGGGCGCACGGTCTCGCTGTACCGAACGGCGCAGCGTGACAAACCGCACGCGAAGGCGCCCGAATTGGCGTCAGGACAACACAAGAGCCTGCGCGCCCGAGGATACTTCGGCCGTTGACACCGGCGTTTGCTACATTCTTGCGGCTGGCCGAGTGAAGCAGTTCCAGTGCCAGTACAAGGTTGAGAGCGTGCGAGACAGCGCGCCTCAAAAGAGAGGGAGGAAGCCATGCCCATTGCACGCGTGTCGTGCGGCCATGAAGCGCCTCCGGACATTCCCATTGCCTGAGGACACCATGGCCTTTTCCCGACTTTGGCGCAATCGCGCCCTCGCCCCTGTGGCGCTTGCGCTGGCCCTCGCCGGTTGCGCCAACATGCAAAGCCACGACAAGCTGGCCACCGAGATGCAGACCGCCGGCAGCAACGGCGGCATTCCGGCGGCGCTCGCGCGCCTGGAAGCCTCTGCCACGACCGAATCCGAGCGCACCGAGCTGCTCTACAACCTGGAACGCGGCGAGTTGCTGCGCATGAACAACCGCTACGAGGACAGCACCAACGCTTTCTTGCTGGCCGACATTCGCGTCAAGGCGTGGGAAGAGGCCGCCAAGACCGACCCACAAAAGCTCATGGGGACCGTGGGCGCTGCGCTGATCAGCGAGCGCCTCAAGGTCTATGAAGGGCAGGACTATGAAAAAGTCTGGCTCACCACCTCGCTGGCGCTCAACCGCGTCGCCGTCGGCGACCTGGAGAACGCGCGCGTCGACATCAAGCGCACGCACGAACGCGAAGCCGTGATTGCCGAGTTCCGCGCCAAGGAAACACTCGCCGCCGAAGAGGAAGCCAAATCCAAGGGCGCCACGTCTGGCGGCAAGGAACTCAATGGCTACCCGGTCGAGACCCTGAACGACCCGGAAGTGCTGGCGCTGAAAAACGGCTACTCCAACGCGCTGTCGCACTACCTCGCGGGCTTTCTGTACGAGGTGCTGGACGAATCCGGCCTGGCTGCGCCCGGCTACCGCAAGGCGATTGAGCTCAAGCCCGAAACCGGCGTGCTCGAAGAAGGCCTGCGCGGCCTCGACAGCCGCACCAGCTTCACCTGGAAGCGCCGCCAGCGCATGACGGATGTGCTGTTCCTGATCGAAGCCGGTGACGCGCCAGCGCGCAAACCCAAGGCCTTCACCTTGCCTGTGCCCACGGGCCGCGGCATGGTGACGGCCAGCATTTCCTATCCCGTCATCGAGCCCTCCACCGATGCGCCCTTGGGCCAGATTTCGGCTGCCGGCTACGACTTCAAGCTGGAAAAAATTGTCGACGTGAACGTGATGGCACGCCGCGCATTGAAGGACGAAATGCCCGGCATGGTGCTGCGCGGCTTCACCCGCGCGGTCGCCAAAGGCGTGCTGCAAAACGAGCTGCAAAAGCGCGGCGGCCTGATTGGGGGTCTCATCGGTGCAGCGGCTGCCATCGCCACCGAGCAGGCCGACGACCGTATGTGGCGCATGCTGCCAGGCCGGGTGTACATCGCCCGTGGCTACCTGCCACCAGGCACGCACCAGCTGAGCGTGAACGGTCGCCTGTTGCCCGAGCCGGTGCAGATCGACGGCCAGTACGCGCTGGTGCCCATGCGGCTGTACAACAACACCGTGCTGATGGGCAAGGTCGCCACCATCGGCGGCCTGGCTGCAGTATCGGCCGCTGCACCCGCGCCGGCGGCTGCCGTCGCAGCCCCTGAACCTCAGGCACCGGCCAAGCCGCAGAAGGCGCAAAAGCGCCGGAGCAGCAAACCCACCGCCGCCGCGCAATAACGGGCGGCGCCCATGTCTACCCAGCAACCACCCCAAGGAGCCCGCGCCATGCACGCAGCACGCACCCTTCTCGCCGCCAGTGCGGCCTTTCTGGCGCTCTCGGGCGCCGTCCAGGCCCAGATGCACGACCCGGCCACGCCGATCGCCGTTGCCAGCAAAGTCGCGCTGCGCGGCGAAGCCAACAACATCGCCGTGCGCGAGATCCGCATCGTG
>JAUCDU010000188.1:0-5612 GCA_034674825.1 Giesbergeria sp. | reverse complement strand
TGCGCCCGCCCTACAACGTGAGCGTGCTCAACTGCGAGGCCGCGCTGTTTGCGCTCGAACACGCAGATGTGTTTGCAGCGCAGGCGGCCGAGCTGCGCGCCCAGCGCAGCCTGCTGGTGGCGCAGCTGCGCGCTCTGCCCGGCGTGGTCCGCGTCTGGGACAGCGAGGCCAACATGGTGCTGGTGCGCGTGCAGGACGCTGCGAAAAGCTTCGCCGGCATGCGCCAGCGCAAGGTTCTGGTCAAGAACGTTTCTACAATGCACCCACTGCTGGCCCAGTGCCTGCGCCTCACGGTTGGAACCGACACCGAGAACGCGCAAATGCTGGCCGCTCTACAGGCTTCCTTATGACTTCTTCTGCTCTCGTCACTTCCTCCAACACCGACCGCACCGCCGAAGTCAGCCGCAACACGGCCGAGACGCGCATCACCGTGCGCCTCAACCTGGACGGTACCGGTCGCTCGCAACTGTCCACCGGCATTGGTTTTTTTGACCACATGCTCGAGCAAATCGCCCGCCACGGCCTGATGGACCTGGAAGTGCAGTGCGAAGGCGACCTGCACATCGACGGCCACCACACGGTGGAAGATGTGGGGATCACGTTTGGCCAGGCAGTCGCGCACGCCATCGGCGACAAAAAGGGCCTGCGCCGCTACGGCCACGCCTACGTGCCGCTGGACGAAGCGCTGACGCGCGTGGTGATCGACCTCTCGGGCCGGCCCGGGCTGACGCAAAACATTCCATTTACCAGCGGCATGATCGGCCAGTTCGACACCCAGCTGACGCACGAGTTCTTCCAGGGCTTCGTCAACCACGCCGGCGCCACGCTGCACATCGACAACCTGCGCGGCATCAACGCGCACCACCAGTGCGAAACGGCCTTCAAGGCGTTTGCGCGTGCGCTGCGTTTTGCGGTCGAGCGCGACCCGCGCAGCGCGGGTGCCATTCCCTCGACCAAGGGTGTTTTGTAAGAAAAAGTGCCTCCAGCGCTTACTGGATAAGCGCTAGCAGCTATGAATATCAAAGCAAAAACGGTGGCGGTAGTGGACTACGGAATGTCCAATCTGTGGTCTGTCATGCAGGCTCTGCGGGCGGCGGCACAGGGCACCGATTGGCGCGTCCTGGTGACCTCAGCACCACACGAAGTGCGTGCGGCCGATCGCATCGTGCTGCCCGGGCAGGGCGCCATGCGCGACTGCATGCGCGAGCTGCGCGAGTCGGGCCTGCAGCAATCGGTGCTGGAGGCTGCGGCCAACAAACCCCTGTTTGGCGTCTGTGTCGGCATGCAGATGCTGCTCGGCCACAGCGCCGAGGGCGACACGCCCGGGCTGGACTTAATTCCCGGCGACGTGCTGCGCTTTGATCTGGCCGGGCGCCTGCAGCAGGACGGCAGCCGCTTCAAGGTGCCGCAAATGGGCTGGAACCAGGTGCGCCAGGTGGCCCACGGTGGCGGTGTGCATCCGCTTTGGCAAGGTGTGCCGGATCAGAGCTACTTCTATTTCGTGCACAGCTACTACGCACAGCCGCAAAACCCAGATCACTGCGCGGGCGATGCCCACTACGGCGAGACCTTTGCGGCGGCGATCGCACGCGATAACATCTTTGCCACCCAGTTTCACCCCGAGAAAAGCGCCGATCAGGGCCTGCGCCTGTACCGCAATTTTCTGCACTGGCATCCCTGAACCCATTTTCCTTGCCCGGCGTACACTGATTTTGCTGCGCCGGCGCTTTCTTCCCACTCTGCGGGCCAGCAAGACCGGCCCTTCATCCCCACCCAATTGCCATGCTGCTCATTCCCGCCATTGACCTCAAAGACGGCCACTGCGTTCGCCTCAAGCAGGGTGACATGGACCAATCCACCACCTTCGGCGAAGACCCGGCCGCCATGGCCCGGCGCTGGGTGGACGCCGGCGCGCGCCGCCTGCACCTGGTGGACCTGAACGGCGCCTTTGCCGGCAAGCCGAAGAACTACGGCGCCATCAAGAGCATCCTGAAAGAAGTGGGCGAAGACATTCCGGTGCAGCTTGGTGGCGGCATTCGCGACCTCGACACCATTGAAAAGTACATAGACGGTGGCATGCGCTACGTCATCATTGGCACCGCCGCCGTGAAGAACCCGGGCGTCCTCAAGGATGCCTGCACGGCGTTTGGCGGCCACATCATCGTCGGGCTCGACGCCAAGGACGGCAAGGTTGCCACCGACGGCTGGAGCAAGCTGACCGGCCACGAAGTGGTGGACCTGGCCATGAAGTTCCAGGACTGGGGCGTCGAATCCATCATCTACACCGACATCGGTCGCGACGGCATGCTGTCGGGCATCAACATCGAAGCCACGGTGAAGCTGGCCCAGGCGCTCACCATTCCGGTGATTGCCTCGGGGGGCCTGAGCAACATGCAGGACATCGAGCAGCTCTGCGCAGTCGAGGAAGAGGGCGTCGAAGGCGTGATCTGCGGGCGCGCCATCTACTCGGGCGACCTTGACTTTGCCGACGCGCAAGCCCGGGCGGACGAACTGACCTGAGCGCACCCGGCGCGGCCATGCAGCCGCGCCCGCAAGGCTTAGCTCGCTGGGGGCTCCTCGCCCATCTCAATGGCGGCGGTTTTTTCTTCCGGCTCGGCCTGCTCTGGTGGCTCAAAGCAGTCGCGAAATGTGAACACGATGGACGTGAAGCACATGGCGGCGAGCATCAGCGCCAGCCCCACCATGGTGCCGCCGAGCACACCCGCCGCACTTGCCAGGCCCATTGCCGCGAGCAGCCCCGCCACCAGGCTCATGGCGATGCCGCCCAGCGCAAACACCAGCAGCCAGCCCAGACCATAGACCGTGAACGCACCCAGGTTGCGCAGGCAGGCGATGAAGCTGAAGAACAGGCTTTTCACGGGCGGCACGCCATGCCAGTGCACCAGGCCAGGCGCATGCCAGAACAACAGCGACAGCGGCAGGTACAGCACCATGGCGGCCCACATTGCCAGCTGGAAATCAGCGCTTTCGGCGACCTCCTGCGTCAGCGGCTGGCCGCCCAGGTACACCTGCGCGAACTGGCCCCCATCAAACAGCGCAGAGATGGCGATGACCAGCAGGAAGCCGGCTGCGTACAGCGCACCCAGCACGGCCATGGAACGCAGGCGCTGGCGCCCGGTGCGGAACGCCACCAGCAGCACCGCAGGCGTGGGGAAGCGCCCCTGCATGGCCTCGGCCGAGGCGACCATCATGGCCAGCGTCGCCGAGGGCAGCAGCGCCAGTGCCAGCGCCGGGCCGACCAGCGGCAGCATGCTGGCCACCGACATGGCCGCCATGGTCATGAAGAAAAGGGCAGCCAGCGCCATGGGCTGGCGCCAGAACACGCGGATGCCGCTTTTGACCCAGGCAACGCCGGTGCGGGCGGGAACGATACGAAGTTTCATGCAGTCAGACTGGTCGCGGCGCAAGCTGCGGGTACAAGGGGGTGGGCGATGCGCTGGCGCAGCACGCGCTCGAAATGCGCCGGGTCGTGCGGCGTCAGGACTTCGGCCTCGCGCGGCAGGTGCCAGTCCCACAGGCGCGAGATCCAGAAGCGCAACGCCCCGGCGCGCGCCATGGCGGGCAGCAGGCCGCGCTCGGCGGCGGTGAGGGGCCGCACGGCTTCATAGGCCTGCAGCATGGCGCTGGCGCGCTCGCTGTCGTGCGCGCCGGTGGGTAGGTGCACGCACCAGTCGTTCATGCACACCGCCAGGTCGAACAAAAAGGTATCGACGCCGGCAAAGTAGAAATCAAAGAAGCCAGTAAGCTGCTCGCCCTCGAACATCACGTTGTCGCGAAACAGGTCCGCGTGCACGGGGCCGCGTGGCAAGGCGGCGTAGGCGGGGCTCTCGGCCACGTGGTTCTGGTAGGCCAGTTCGGCCTGCAGGAACGCCGCGTCGGCGGCGGCGAGCTGGTCCAGCACCTGCGGCACGGTTTCGTTCCACCAGGCCAAACCCCGCAGGTTGGGCTGCTGGCGCTCGAACCCGCTGCCGGCAAGGTGCATGCGCGCCAGCATGTCGCCAACGGCTGCGCAGTGCACCGGCCGGGGCGCCAGCTGGCTGTGGCCGGCGAGGCGGTTCACCAGGGCTGCGGGCTTGCCGCACACGCTGTGCAGAATTTCGCCGTGCGCGTCGGCCTGCGGGTCCGGCACCGGAATGCCGGCATGCGCCAGGTGCTTCATCAAATGCAGGTAGAAAGGCAGCTGCTCGGCGGTCAGGCGCTCGAACAGCGTCAGCACATATTCGCCCGCCGTGCAGGTGACGAAGTAATTGGTGTTCTCGATGCCACCGGCAATGCCGCGCAGCGCAACCAGCGTGCCCAGCTTGAGCTTGTCCAGCAGCGCGCTGGCTGCTTCGGGGGAGACAGGGGTGAATACAGCCATATTCAGAACAAGTCCACGGGGGCCGCGCAAGCGAGGCGTTCAAAAAAGGGGGATGCGAAGTACGCGCGAAAACAGGGCGGGTGGGGAGATCAGAACTTCATCACGTTCCAAACGCGCGGGCCGGTGGTCGACTCCGCGCCGTTTTGGGGTCGGTTGCGCACGCCGTCAGAGGGCAGGACTTCGTACGCCGGCAAGTTGCCCGCTGCTGGCTGCACCGTGATGTTACGGGTCTGCCCGCCAATGCGCAGTTCATCGATCGTGCTGCCCTGGTCTTGCAGGTGAATGCGTTCGGTGCGCTGCTCATGTCGATTCGGTTGCTGCTCGGTATTTGAGAGCTGCTCACCCTTGTCCTGCGTGCGCTGGATGCCATTTTTATTGGTATTCTGGGCAATAGCGGAAGCGCTGGCAAAAGCCAGCAGCAAAACACAGGCGATGGAAGTGGAGAGGGCGCGCATAGCGCGATTCTAGGCGGGCGCGCTTTTCGCCGTACTGCATCAACCGGCGTATTGTGCCCGGTGCACCTCAGCGCGCCGGTGCGCCAGCGCCCTCGTCGTCCACGGCCTGCTGCACGGCACGGTAAAACGCCTCGCGCGCGTCGCTGCTCGCGCGGTCGCTGGCGCCTGCAGCCCAGTTGGCGTTCGAGGCAATCACCAGCTGGCGTTTCGGGTCGATGAAGATGCCCTGGCCAAAGATGCCGCGCGCAGCAAAGGCACCGGTGTCGTAGGTCCACCACTGGTAGCCGTAGCCTCGGCCGGGCTGACCGGTGGCTGCCTGGCCCGTGGTGGCTTCGGCCAGCCAGCCGTCCGGTACGGTGCTCTGGCCGGCCACCTTGGCACCGTCGAGGATGAACTGGCCAAAGCGGGCAAAGTCGCGCGTCGCGGCCTGGATGCAGCAGCCGCTGATCTCGTTGCCGGTCTTGGAGAGCAGCCAGGTGGCCTGCTGCTCCATGCCGGCGGGGTTCCAGACCTTTTCATACAGATAGTCGGCCAGCGGCTTCTTCGTTGCCTGCTGCACCAGGATGCCGACCAGATTCGTCTCGCCCGTGCTGTAGTGCCAGCGCGTGCCGGCCGGCGCCTCGCGCGGCAGCTTGCGCATGTAGCTCACCAGCGCGTCCACGCCGGGTTCGGGCTTGTGGTTGTTGAACTGGGCCACGTCGGATTGGGGGTCGCCGTAGTCCTCGTTCCAGCGCACGCCCGAGGTCATGGTGAGCAGCTGGCGCACGCTCACGTCG
>JAUCDU010000187.1:0-5613 GCA_034674825.1 Giesbergeria sp. | reverse complement strand
CAAAGACCAGCTCGCGCAGTTCGGTAAACATCGAGGTCATCAACCGCAGTGCGCCGTAGCCCAGCAGCAGCGCAATGGGCACGACCAGCAGCGCGGTCGGATCGCCGGGCGGGAGCTGCATCGCATCGACCAGACGCTTGAGCACCAGCGGAACACCAACGTTGGAGAGCTTGGCGCCCAGCATGAACACGAGCGCCGCCAGCACGCGCCATTTGTAGCGCCACAAGTAAGGCACGAGGCGCCCAAGCGTCGCCCAGTCGGAGCGGGTGCGGGGCTGGCCGTCGGTCGGCGCTGGGGGTGGGGAGTCGCCGCGGTGGCGCATTGGGGGACAATTCGAGGTGTTGATTCAACCCTGATTGTTGCCCATGAGCGAACTGCCTGCACCGCCTGCACTCCCCATCCTGCCTGCCCCCGCACTGCCGTGCGCGCACGAACTGGTGCTGAAGGTCATCCCCATGCCTGCGGACAGCAACGCCAATGGCGACATCTTTGGTGGCTGGGTGATGGCCCAGGTCGATCTGGCCGGCTCGGTGCTGCCGGCGCGCTACATCCGCGGGCGCATGGCCACGGTGGCGGTGAACGAATTCATCTTCAAGCAGCCCGTGCGCATTGGTGATCTACTGTCGTTCTTCGCCCAGGTGACGCGCCTCGGGCGCACCTCCATCACCGTGGAAGTCGAGGTCTATGCCGAGCGCCGTGCCGGCGAGACGGGCCAGTACCGCAAAGTCACCGAAGCGCGCCTGACCTATGTGGCGATCGACGACGAGGGCCGGCCACGGGCCATCGTGCTGCCGGGGGTGCAATAAGGCGGCTTCGGGCGATGCGTCGAGCGCAGCGGTTGGTACTGCCCGCCGCGCTGCTTTGTTTCCTATGGTTTGGTAAGGTCTGAGGTAGCACGGGGTGCGCCACCCGCATAAGCCTTTCACCAAACCTGGAAATCGTATGAACCTCCGTATGCTCTTCGCGCTCGCGTCAGTCTTGCTCATTTCTGCATGTGCGAGCCCGGTAAAAGACCAGGCTGTTTCCCAAACATCTGCGGTGCCAGCGTCGGCCTCGGCGCTGCACCACTATCGCTGCGACAGTGGGCAAGAACTCGCAGCAAGTTACGCCACAACCGATACAGCCAAGGTTCGCTACCAGGGCCGTGAATACGACATGCACATCGCAGTGTCCGGTAGCGGCGCGCGGTATGTGGGAGGCGGTTTGGAGTGGTGGACCAAAGGTTCTGGTCGGGGAGCGGAAGGGACTCTTTTCAAGCACATGGCCGATGGCAGTTCAGGTGCCATCCTGGAACGCTGCAATCAGACTTAGGACGCCCGCAGCCTTGCACCTGCTTATGGGTGGTGCGGATGCCGGCGATGACTGGCTTGGTCGATCGCGCCGCGCGGGCGCTTGAGCGCCGTGACCTCAAGAATGCAAGAATGACTACGTCATTCCTATCAGAGTAAAAGCATGATCCGCATCCTGGGAATATCCGGCAGCCTGCGAACGGCTTCCTACAACAGCGCGCTGTTGCGCAGCGCGCAGGGTGTGATGCCGGAGGGCACAGAACTCGTGGAAGGCAGTATCGCGGGCATACCGCTCTACAACGGCGACGAGGAAGCCGCGTCAGGTCTGCCGTCTGCTGTCGAAGCGTTGAAGGAACAGATCGCCGCCGCCGACGGCTTGCTGCTTTTCACGCCCGAATACAACAACTCGATTCCCGGCGTATTTAAGAATGCAATCGACTGGGCAAGCCGGCCGGCGAGCGACATTGGCCGGATTTTTGGCGGCAAGCCAGTGGCCGTGCTGGGCGCCTCGCCTGGCGGTTTTGGCACCATCCTCGCCCAGGACGCGTGGCTCAGCGTGCTGCGCACCTTGGGCACGCGTCCCTGGTGCGAAGGCCGCCTGATGGTGGCGCGGGCTGGCGGCGTTTTCGGCTCGCAGGGCCAGATGGCCGACGAAAAGATGCTTGGGCGCCTAAGAGATTTCCTCGCCGGATTTACGGCTTTTGCCAGTTCGCGCCCTGGCTGACCCACTTCTACACGCCCACGGGGCTTTCGATTGGGCATCGCGCGGGAGCGGCTTGTTAGGCTGGTCTGGAAAGGGACTATCGGAAGATCAAACCTCGTCAGGCGGCCTGACCACATCCGGGGGAGGTGGTGTCACAAACGCTCGCCCCGCCGTCCCCCACAAATAGCCAAGGAGCAACACCCATGACAACCCTCTACACGATGCCCAGAACCTGCTTGCTGTCGCCCTGCTCACCCGCTGGATAGAGCAGACACCGCGACAGACGACTATCCGGCGCTCAAGCCTCGCACTCAAGCGCCAGCACATGCAGCCGATCGGGTGAGCGACTCCGGCGGCCCGCATGGCGAACCGGCGCTGCTGCCTTCTGCGGTCGCCAACATCCTCAAGGAGTACGTCATGCCCAACCTCGCAAGCCCAAACCCATGGCCCAAATTGCCCGCCCTGTCCGATTGGCAGGCGACTGCCGACACCGTGCATATGTGGCTGCAGATTATCGGCAAGACGCGTCTGGAACTGGGGCCCTGGATCAACCATTCCTGGGGCAACGCCTTGTCTTGTACGTCACGAGCCGGGGTTTGACGACCTCGCCCATTGCGTACCGCAGTCGCAGTTTCACCATCGACCTCGATTTTGTCGGCCATGCGCTCGTGGTGCGTGCCTCCGATGGCGGCGAACGCAGCTTCGCGTTGCGCCCCATGGCGGTGGCGGCGTTTTATCGCCAATTCATGGCCACGTTGGCCGAATTCAACATCCACGTCGATATTTTCACGCGTCCGGTAGAGATAGAAGACGCGACGCCCTTTGAAAACAACACCTCAGATGCGAGCTACGACGCCGATGCCATGCATCGCTTCTGGCTGGCTCTAACGCAAGTTGACCGGGTGCTCACCGCGTTTCGGGCCCGCTTTATCGGCAAAGTGAGCCCGGTGCACCTGTTCTGGGGCTCATTCGATTTGGCGGTCACGCGCTTTTCTGGCCGCACTGCGCCAACCCATCCCGGCGGCGCGCCCAACTGCGCCGACGGGGTGATGCAGGAGGCCTACTCGCACGAGCTATCGAGCGCAGGATTCTGGGCCGGAACTGGCCTGGGCGAAGCCGCGTTTTACGCGTACGCCTATCCGGCGCCAGAAGGGTTCTCGCAATTCCCCGTTCAGCCGGCTGCGGCCTACTACCACGGCGACTTGGGCGAGTTCGTGCTGCCCTATGAGGCGGTGCGCACCGCCGACTCATCCGATGACGCCCTGATGGCTTTTTTGCAAACCACCTATGAAGCCGCAGCCGAGAACGGCGACTGGGATCGGGCCGCACTGGAACACCACGGCAACCGCCCGCACCCGGCGCGCGCGCCTTGATGACAAAGTGCCATCTGGTAATCGAATGAGGCATTGGCGCTGCCGCCCATCCGCTCGAGGCAGGCGCTCATGGCGCATCCCCCAGAAACAGCGCCAGCGCCTGCTCGGTCAGCGCATCGAGCGAATGCGCGCCGCGCACATTGAACCACTGCACCGACCAATTGAGCGCGCCGAGGATGAACAAGCGCGCCGTGGCCGGGTCGGCCTTCAGCGCGCCCTCGCGGTGCAGGGCTTTGAGCACCGGGGTCCAACACGCTTCATAGGCGTCTTTGATGGCGGCTATTTGTTCCTGCTGATCGGTAGTGAGCGAGCGCCATTCGTAGAGCATGACCGGGATGAAATCGGCCCGCGGCCCATGCAGGACCTCGAAATGCTGACGCACCAGGCTGCGCAGTTGCTCGCGCGGGCTGGCGCCCTGCGGCAGTTCGGCGAGCGCATTGCGCTGGTTGTCCGTGGCGAGCGCCATGCCTTCCTGCACCACGACATGCAGCAAGGCGTTCTTGCTCTCGAAATGATAGAACGGCGAGCCGCTTTGCATGCCGGCAGCAGCCGCGATGTCGCGTGTGCTGGTGCCATCAAAACCTTTGGTGCGAAACAAACGCGCCGCCGCCTCGATCAAGGGGCGGCGGCGGTTGCCTTCATCGGGGTCGGCCTGCGCCTTGGGCGGGCGGCCACGCCGGCGCGCAGCGGGTGCCGGCGTCGTGTCTGCTTGGTCTGACGGGGTGGGGCGCGGCTGGGACATGCCGCAAACATAGCAAGGCCGGAAATTTTTAGCAAGCAAATGCTTGGTGCAAATATGCGCCGCTCCGACGCATGACAGGAGCGGCAGCGCTGATCGCAGTGCTTACGCCAGGGCGGCGCTGGGCTCACTCTGGCGCAGCCGGGGGGGCGCTGCGCGTGCGCCGGTGCCCACTTCGATTTCGCCCGAGAGCTGGCCGCCCTCTTCGATCACCAGCTTGCCATAGCGTATTTTGCCGCTGACTTTGCCGGTGCTGAAGATGACAAGTTTTTCACGCACCGTGAGCGAGCCATCGAACACACCGCGAATCTCGGCGATGTCAATTTCGGCCGAGCCGCGAAACGCACCTTCCTCGGAAATCTGGATCACGCGCGAATCCATGGTGGCCTCCACCGTGCCTTCCACGACCAGGGTGTCGCAGTCGGTAATTTCCACGCCCTTGAGCTTGATGTTCGGCCCCACGGTGAGCTTGCTGCCGGCGCTGGCGGAAACCGCAGCGGCGGCGCCAGAGGGGGTTGCCAGCGTGTGGGGCACTGGCTGCGGCGGGACGACCGGAGCGCTGCCAGGGCGCTTCTGAAAGGGTTCGGGTTCACGTTTGCCAAAGAACGGGGTTTGCACGGCCATCGGACCTCCTTGTTGGAAAGCAACGATCGTAGGCAGCGGTTCATGCAGGGCGGCGCCTGCATTGGCAAAGTCGGTAAGCAAACGGTTCAATCCTTGCATGCACTTGCAGCAGTTGCCGGCACACACATGGCGTAAGAAGACGTCACGAAACGATGTAAGCCCCCGCACCTGTCGCCATCAGGCTGCCATCGGGGCCGAAGAACTCCATGCGCGTGCTGGCAACGCGCGAGCCCAGGCGAAGCACCGTCGCGTGCAAATCGAAATGGCTGCCAATGCCGGGGCGCAGATAGTCGATGCGCAGGTCGATCGTGCCCAGGCGCGAAAAACGGTGCAGGCGCTGCTCCGGCGGTTCGTCCATGTGTTTGGCGCCCAGCGCAGCCATGACGGCCAGCCCGCCCATGGCGTCCAGCCCGGCACTGATGGCGCCACCGTGGATGCGGTTGTAGGCAAAGTGACCGACGAGTTCGTGCCGCATGCCAATGCGGCCGATGGCGCCATCGGGGCGCAGCTCGGTCACCTTCAGGCCCAGCACCTGGTTGAAGACGATCTTCTCTTCGAACAGCATTTTCAGGGCCGCGACGAATTCGGGCTCGAACGCGGGTGCGGTGTGGGGAGTAGTTGGGCTCATCAGGTTCCAAAATGGTGGCAGCAGCGGTACTTCTCGCTGCCGCCAAAACTATAAATTCCATAGCTCCTAGCGCTTACAGGATAAGCGCTGGAACCTTTTTTCATTCAAAACTTCCGTGTCGCCCCGCGCCTTGTGTGAAGCGCGCCGCGCCGCCCAGTGCATCGGCCAGGCAGACGCGGCCGCCGCGCCATTCACGCAGCAGAGCCTCGCGTTCGCTGAGGCTTTCCTGCGCGAGGGCGCTGGCGCGATCGGCGCGC
>JAUCDU010000186.1:0-5650 GCA_034674825.1 Giesbergeria sp. | reverse complement strand
GCAGTGTGCTGAATCCACCACCTGGGCGCCATGCTCTTGCAGGCGCTGCACCACGCGAGGTGCTGGGTGGCCAAAGCGGCTGCGGTAGGCGGCCTGCACCAATGCAATTTTTGGCTGCACCGCGGCGAGGAACGCATCGCTCGAAGATGTCTTGCTGCCATGGTGCGGCACCAGCAGCGCCTGTGCTGCCAGCGGCGCGCCAGCCGCCACCAGGGCCAGTTCCTGGGGTTGCTCGATGTCACCGGCCAGCAACGCGCTGGCGCCGCTGACCGCGCTCACGCGCAGCACGCAGCTTTGCGCATTGGGCTTCTCGCCGCGCCGCAGCTCGGCTGGGGCGGCCTGAGGGGGATGCAGCAACTCAAACCGAACGCTGTCCCACGTCCAGATTTGCCCCGCAACGCAGGGCGTCCAAGGGCGCAACTTGAGAAGATCCGCCTCCCCGGCGATAGACCCTGTCAGCACGGCGTTCGGCTGCTGGGCCAGCACGGCAGCTGCGCCGCCCGTGTGGTCGCTGTCGCGGTGGCTCAGCATCACCGTGTCCACCCGCTCTCCCAGCGAGCGCAGTAGCGGCACAAGCACGCGGTCGCCGGCGTCGCTGGTCAAGCTGTAGCGCGGCCCAGTGTCGTAGAGCAGCGCATGCCGGGCGGTGCGCACAAGCACGGCGTTGCCCTGACCAATATCTGCGACGAGCAATTCGAAGCTGCCGGGGGCGGGACGCGGTGCCTGCCAAAGGAACACCGGAAGCAGCAATGGCACAGCGGTCAGACGCAGCGCAGCAGGCAGGCGCGCTGCCAGCAACACCCCACCCACAGCAGCCGCCAGCCCGGCCCACAGCGGCGCAGAGGCGACCTGGAACTGCGCCCACGGCAGCGCGGCCAGCCAGCCGAGCCACAGGCCCAGAAGCTGCACGCACCAAGCGGCCAGCTGCCACAGCGGCGCCCAGAGAACGCCCGCAAACGCGAGCGGCGTGACCAAGAGCGTGACCCAGGGAATCGCGACAAGGTTGGCGACCAACCCCACCACGGAGACCTGACCAAACAACAGCAAGCTGAGCGGTGCGAGCGCCACAGTGACCGCCCCCTGCTCTCGAATTAAAGATAGAAATTTGTCTCCAGCGCTTGTTGGATCTCTGTTTTCAGCTATTGGATTAAGAGCAAACAACACACCAACGGCAACGAAACTCAGCCAGAACCCGGCTTGCAGCAAGGCCCACGGGTCAAGCAGCACCACCGCCGCGCAGGCCAGCAACCACACCAGCGGCCAGGGCCAGCGCCGACCAGCTAGCTTGAGGCCGACCACCACGGCCAACATCAGAATGGTGCGCTGCGCCGGAATGCCCCAGCCGCTGAAGACGGCATAAAACGTCGCCAACACCAAGCCGCCAAGCAGCGCTGCCGACTGCGCTGGCCAGACCAGGCACAACTGTGGAATGCGCCGCCACAAAGTGCCGACGACAAGCGCTGCCAACCAGGCAAAGAGCGTAATGTGCAGCCCGGAGATGCTTACAAGGTGCGAGACGCCAGTTGCCCGGAACACGTTCCAGTCGCTGCGGTCGATGGCGCGCTGGTCCCCGGTGACCAGGGCCGCCACCACGCCGGCGGCACGCACATCGCTTGGCTCTGCATCGCTGCTGGCGAGTTTGGCAAAAATGGCGTCGCGGACATGCTCGCGCAGCTGCAGCACCGGGTAGCGCAGCGCGGCGTCCAGGCGCTGCGGCGCAGTGTCCTTCGGCCCGGCGCGCACATAGCCCACGGCCTGTACGCCCTGCTCCCACTGGCGCAACTCGTAGTCGAAGCCATGGGGATTGCGCGCGCCATGCGGCGCCTTGAGCCGCACCACCATGCGCCAACGCTCGCCCGCGCGGGGCATGTGCATTTGGCCAGGGGGATCCGCAGTGCCGCCATCGGCCTCGTGGTACCAGGCCAGATCAAGGCGTGGCGGCAGTTGCACCGGTGTGCCGCCCCGACCGGCTGCTTCGACCCGCAGGCGAAACCGCACGCCGGTGTCCATGCTTTGGGGCAGGCTCTCGACCGTACCGGTCACCAGCAGGTCCTGCCCTTCGAGTGCGGGGTTCAACGCCGTGCTGGTGTAGTGCTGGGAGCGCAACCCGCAGGCAGCGAAGGCCACGATGGCAGCGGACGCGAGCGCCATCGCAGGCATTGCCCGGGCGCGCCGGCAGGTCGGCCAGCGCAGCACCGCCAACGCCAGCAAGACACCGGCCGCCCCGATCGCTGCGTACAGCGCCACACGCCAAAGGGCTGGCTGCGCTATTTGCAGCGCCGAGCCCAGCACCACGCCGAGCAATGCCGGGGCCAAGCCCCTGGTGCGCGAGAAATCTGCAGGCTGCTCTTGTGCTCCTGGCGACCATTGCGGCATCGCTGCGCTGGCGCCCGGCGGGGTGGCAAACACGGGCGCAGGCGGCAGGTTCATGAACGGAGCAGTGCTTCAGGAATATCGTGGCTGTGTAACATGCCCGGTTTCCCCACCGCAAGAGGAACCCATGAACATTTACGACAAACTCAAACAGCTTCAGATCACCCTGCCACCGGTCTCGGTTCCGGCGGCAGCCTATGTGCCCTTTGTACAGACCGGCAATCTCGTCTTCCTGAGCGGTCACATCGCGCGCAAGGATGGTAAGCCCTGGGTGGCGCAATTCGGCCGCGATATCTCGACCGAAGAAGGCAAGGCAGCCGCACGCGCTGTCGCCATCGACCTGATGGGAACCCTGCAAGCCGCAGCCGGCGGTGACCTGAACCGGGTCAAGCGCATTGTGAAACTGATGAGCCTGGTGAACTCCACCGGCGAATTCACCGAGCAGCACCTGGTGACCAACGGCGCCAGCGAGTTGCTGGGCGAGGTGTTTGGTGCCGCTGGCGCGCATGCGCGCAGCGCCTTTGGCGTGGCGCAGATTCCAACCGGCGCCTGCGTAGAGATCGAGCTGATCGCCGAATTGGCGTGACGACGCTGCGCCCGACGGCGCAGATTTAAAACGATTCCCAGTCGTCCTCGGCCCCCTGCGCAGGGGACGATTTTTGCGGCGCTGCCGTCGGCGCAGCAGCGCGCAGCGCCGGCCTGGCTGTTGGCTTGGGCGCCGGGGGTTCTGCGACCTTCAGACGCGGCGGCGCTGCGGTTTTGCCCACCGCAGCGGGCGCTGCACGCGCTGCGGGGCGCGGCGCGGCACGTAATGCCGCCGGCGCAGCTGCAGCGTCACCGAGCTTGAAGGTTGAGACCACTTTCGCCAATTGCTCGGCCTGCTCGCGCAGGCTTTGCGCGGCGGCAGCGCTTTGCTCGACCAGCGCAGCGTTTTGTTGCGTCATCTGGTCGAGGTTGCCCACGGCCAGGTTGACTTGAGAAACGCCGGTGCTCTGCTCAGTCGCTGCCGCCGTGATCTCGCCGATCATGTCGTTGACACGCTGCACCGACTGGACAATTTCCTGCATGGTGGCGCCAGCGTCCTGCACCAGGCGCGAGCCAGCTTCCACACGCTCTACAGACGCTCCGATGAGTTGCTTGATTTCCTTGGCTGCCTCGGCGCTGCGACCCGCCAGGCTGCGCACTTCGCTGGCCACCACGGCAAAGCCCCGGCCCTGCTCGCCGGCCCTCGCCGCTTCCACTGCAGCATTGAGCGCCAGAATGTTGGTTTGGAAAGCGATCCCGTCAATCACACCAATGATGTCGGAGATCTTCTTGCTGCTGTGCGTGATGTCGTCCATGGTCGCCACCACCTGCGTCACCACCTCGCCGCCTCGGCGTGCCACGCCGGCGGCACTGGCCGCCAGGCTGCTGGCCTGCTGTGCGCTGCCAGCGCTTTGCTGAATGGTGCTGGTGAACTCCTCCATGGCGGCGGCGGTCTCTTCGAGGTTGCTCGAAGTCTGCTCGGTACGGGCCGACAAATCCTGGTTGCCAGCCGCAATTTCGGCACTGGCGGTGGCAATGCTGTCGGTGCTCTGGCGCACCCGCTGAACCGTGCCGGCAAGGGATGCGCTCATGGCATACAGCGAGCGCAGCAGTTCGCCAAATTCGTCGCTGCGCGCAACCGTTTCACGCTGACTCAAATCGCCTTCGGCAATGCGGCCGGCCACAACGGCGGCATCGCGCAGCGGACGCTGGATGCTGCGGATCAGCACGAATGCGCCCGCGATGATCACCAGCAACACAAGAACCATCGCGGACAGACTGACCCAGATGGTCATGGAGCGCCCATCTGCGATGCGCTTGAGTGCATCGCCCTGCGCCTGATGCTGCATTTCGACAAAATCCTGCAGCGCTTTCAAGTAGGCGTCCGATGCGGGAATGTAGGTTTTCTCAATGAATGCCAGGGCCTCAGGGCGTTGACCATCGGCATTGAGCTTTTGCGCCTGGTTGCGTGCGTCCAGCATGACCTGACGGGCCGCTGCAATTTTGGCCGTCTGCGCTCGATCGGCGCTTGTCAAGGGAAGTGCCTCAATCTGCTGCTGCACCATGGTCACCTGCTGTGAGGTTGCCGCCATGGATTTCTCTAGTGCTGCGCCGACGGCCGGATCGCCGCTAATGATCGCTGCCTGCGTCCGAGCGGCATTGGTTTCCGTGAGGCCAACCCAGCGGTTGGCCAAATCCACACGCTGCTTCATCGCAGCCAAGACGGCATCGCTCGCCACTTGGCTGTTGGCCGACCGCACAGCAGCAAATCCCATGACACCGACGATCATCGCGACGATGGCAAAGACTGACAACCACAACTTGGGGGCAATTCGCATCTGCATCGTCAGTTTCCTTGAGGGGTGTGGGAATGTAAGTTTTCTTCGCTTTTGCTAGCGTACTACCAATTCATGTGAAAACGAAACCGTTGGTGCGCCCCAATACGCTCTCAATACGCACGCTTCGCTGGTTTATTCCATCCGCGTAATGGTTTTCGGCTTGAACCCGAGATCCGCCGCTTTGCCCTTGCGGGCCCGCGCGGCCCGGGCGTTGTTGAGCGAGCGGATCTCCAGCGTTTCATCGCGCTGCTTGCCACCACGGCCAATGCCGTCGAGCCGGATGCTGCGGGTGTAGGCGGCAGCGCCCGCCAGACTGTCGCTCGCCTCCAGATCAATCAGCATCAGGCCACGGCCGCCGCTGGCCATCTTCTTGAGCTCGGTGATTTCAAACGTCAGGATGCGCCCGCCAGTGGATGCACAGGCGACGTGGGTCGCCGGCAGCAAGGCCTGGCTGCCCGAGCTGCCTGAGGCATGCGAAGGCGCGCACAGGGTTTCGCCTTCTCCCAGCGTGACAAAGGTCTTGCCGCCTTTCTGGCGCGAGACCATGTTCTCGACTGCTGCCAGGAAGCCGTACCCACCCGAACCCGAAAGCAGCAGGGTGGCGTTGGCCGGGCCGGCAAAGTAGTGCAGCACCTGGGTGCCCGCTTCGAGTTCGATCAGCGTGGTCACCGGCTGGCCATCGCCGCGCGCGCCGGGCAGCAGTGCCACCGGCACGGAATACACGCGGCCATTGCTGCCAAAGGCCAGCAGGGTGTCCACGGTGCGGCATTCAAAGGTGCCGTACAGACCGTCGCCCGCCTTGAAGGCGAAGCTCGCCGCCTCGTGCCCATGGCCATTGCGTGCCCGCACCCAGCCTTTTTCAGACACCACCACGGTGACGGGCTCGTCCACCACCTTGACTTCGGCGACGGCTT
>JAUCDU010000185.1:0-5754 GCA_034674825.1 Giesbergeria sp. | reverse complement strand
CCAGCCGCCCGTGCCAAAGCCGGTCTTGAGTTTGGTAATGCAGACCTTGCCCGGGCCGACGCCAACTTTGGTGGCATCAGCGCCCCAGGTTTCCAGGTCGATCACGGCCTCGGGCGTGGCCACATTGCCGGCGATCACGAAGGCGCGCGGCAAATGTTGTTTGAGGTGGGCAATCATCGCCTGCACCGTGTCGGCATGGCCATGCGCAATGTCGATGGTGATGTAGTCGGGCGACAGGCCTTCGGCAACGAGCTGGGCCACGGTGTCGTAGTCGGGTTGCTTGACGCCCAGCGAAATCGACGAGTACACGCCGCGCTCGGTCATGCCCTTTACGAACTTCAGGTTGTCGAAGTCGAAGCGGTGCATCACGTAAAAGTAACCGCTCCTGGCCATCCATTCGCAGATGGACTCGTTCACCACCGTTTTCATGTTGGACGGCACGACCGGAAGGCGAAAGCGTCGCCCACCGAGTTCCACGCCGGCATCGCATTCGGCGCGGCTTTCCACGCGGCACTTGCGCGGCAGCAGCAGGATGTTGTCGTAGTCGAAGATTTCCATAGGTTTCCAAGCTCCGTAGAAGGCCGCAGAGGCAAACGCTGCCCTGCGGTGGGCGCTTGGCTTGGCCCCGGTTTCTTGCGAGGCGCCTGTGGTGAGGCGGACCGAACCCTGCTTGCGCAGGCGCAAAAAAACCGGGCGTCAAGAAACTTGGGCCCGGTGGCTGATTGTACTGGCGCGCTCTGCGCTGCGCTGTGTGGGGGCATTCAGGGTCGGGCCGCGCATTGCGCGCGCGCGGTAGCGACCACGGCGCCATTCGCGTCTTCCATCCAGCCGATGAGCGCCAGACGGTCAGGGTTGGTGCCGGGCGCAATCTGCATCGGGCGGCGTTCTATCCAGCGGGTGCCCGTCGGCAGATTGAAAAGCTCTTTTTTTGATAGTACATCACGCTTATCCCACTTACGCTGGAACAGGTTTCGAACCAAATTTCTTGCCACTGGCGTGCCTTCTGCGCCCGCCGGGATCTGTTGCACCAGGGCAAGCCACACCGTCCATTCGCCCGCGCCGGCTGGCAGGGGGCCCAGGTAGCTGGCGGCTGTGCCCACGTAGTCGTTCACGGCCGGGCCGAAGGAGATGCGCAAGCGTCCCGGAAGGCGCTGCGCCAACTCGGCGACGCGCACGTCGGCGCCTGCGGGCGGGTGGCGGCCGATGGCGCGCAGGCGGGTGAGCGCGTCGTTGCGGGCGGCGGCCGACAGCGGCGCCTCGTCTCCGCTGGACGCGGGGGCTATCCAGTCAAGAACCGCGGCACTGGCGCCTGGGGAAAAGGTGGCGCTGCTCCAGCAGTCGGCGCAATCCGCGCTTAAAAAACGCTCGTAGAGGGCGTGCGGGGCAGGCGCCCCGTCACTGCTGCAAGCGTTTTGCGCGATCGCGAGCGGCAGATGCAGCGCCATCAACAAGGGCAGCAGCAGTGGCACCGTGGCGGGGGAAAACTTCATAGGGCCTCGCTTTCTACAATCGGCGCATGTTCCCACAAGACCCGGTTTCGCGCGCGCCGCAGGGCGACGCCTTCCCTCCGCAAGGCGTTGCGCCGTCGCCAGCGACCTCGCCCCTGCTGGCGAACCTCAACCCCGAGCAACTGGCCGCTGTGACGCTGCCCTCGGGCCACGCGCTCATCCTCGCGGGCGCTGGCTCGGGCAAAACCCGCGTGCTCACTACGCGCATCGCCTGGCTGCTGCAAAACGGCTTGGCCACGCCGGGCGGCATTTTGGCGGTCACCTTTACCAACAAGGCCGCCAAGGAAATGGTGGCGCGGCTCTCGGCCATGCTGCCGGTGAACGTGCGCGGCATGTGGATTGGCACCTTCCACGGTCTGTGCAACCGGCTGCTGCGCGCGCACCACAAGGCGGCGGGGCTGCCGCAGGCGTTCCAGATTCTGGACACGCAGGACCAGCTCTCGGCCATCAAACGCCTGTGCAAGCAATACAACGTCGACACCGAACGCTTCGTGCCCAAGCAGCTGCAGTATTTCATTGCCGGCTGCAAGGAAGAGGGCATGCGCCCCGGCGACGTGCCCACGCACGACAGTGACGCGCGCAAGAAGGTCGAGATCTACCAGCTGTATGAAGAGCAGTGCCAGCGCGAAGGCGTGGTCGATTTCGGCGAGCTGATGCTGCGCAGCTTCGAGCTGCTGCGGGACAACGACCCCATTCGGGCGCACTACCAGCGCCGCTTTGCGCACATCCTGGTGGACGAATTCCAGGACACCAACAAGCTGCAGTACGCATGGCTCAAGCAGCTCGCCGGCGACGAAGTGGCCGGCCATTTCGAGCCGCGCGGCAGCGTGATCGCGGTGGGCGACGACGACCAAAGCATTTACGCCTTTCGCGGCGCACGCGTGGGCAACATGCAGGACTTCGTGCGCGAGTTCGACGTCGAGCGGCAGATCAAGCTGGAGCAAAACTACCGCAGCTACAGCAACATCCTGGACAGCGCCAACGCGCTTATCTCGCACAACAGCAAGCGCCTGGGCAAGAACCTGCGGACGGAGCAGGGCCCCGGCGAACCGGTACGCGTGTACGAGGCGGCCAGCGACTTGGCAGAGGCCCAGTGGATGGTGGACGAAATCCGCCAGCTGGTGCGCAGCGACGGCGTGGCGCGGCAGGAAGTCGCCATCCTGTACCGCAGCAACGCGCAAAGCCGCGTGATTGAAACCGCGCTGTTCAACGCCGCGGTGCCCTACCGGGTGTATGGCGGCCTTAGGTTTTTCGAACGCGCCGAAATCAAGCACGCGCTGGCCTATCTGCGCCTGCTGGAGAACCCGCAAGACGACACGAGCTTCGTGCGCGTGGTGAACTTCCCGCCGCGCGGCATTGGCGCGCGCAGCCTGGAGCTGCTGCAGGACGCTGCCAAGGGCGCGGGCTGCTCGCTGCACGACGCCGTCACCAGCATGACCGGCAAGGCCGGCAGCAACCTGACCGCCTTTGTCGCGCAGATCGACGTGCTGCGTGAGCAGACACAGGGTCAGACGCTGCGCGCCATCATCGAGCAGATGCTGGAAGCCAGTGGCCTGCTGGAACACTACCGCGCCGAGCGCGACGGCCAGGACCGGGTCGAAAACCTGGAAGAGCTCGTCAATGCGGCTGAGAGCTTTGTCATGCTGGAGGGCTTTGGCCGCGACGCCGTGGCGCTGCCTCTCGATGAGCACGGAGAGCCGCTGACCCAAAGCCCGGCCAGCCAAGGGCTGGACCTCAACGCGCCGCTGCTGGATGCGCCCCTTTCCGGCCCGCCGGGGGTTGACCAGGACACCGGCGAAACCCTCTCGCCCCTCGGCGCCTTCCTGACCCACGCCGCGCTCGAAGCCGGCGACAACCAGGCCCAGGCCGGGCAGGACGCCGTGCAGCTGATGACGGTGCACGCCAGCAAGGGTCTGGAGTTTGACGTGGTGTTCATCGGCGGCCTGGAAGAAGGCCTGTGCCCGCACGAAAACGCCCTGAGTGAACAGGGTGGTATCGAGGAAGAGCGCCGCCTGATGTACGTGGCGATCACGCGCGCCAGGAAGCGTCTGTACCTGAGCCACTCGCAAACGCGCATGCTGCACGGCCAGACGCGCTACGCCATGAAGAGCCGCTTCTTCGACGAACTGCCCGAATCGGCGCTCAAATGGATTACGCCCAAACAATCTGCGTTTGGCAGGACTGCTCCGTTTTCAGGAGCTACTAGCGCTTATGCAGCAAGCGCTAGAGGCCAATTTGGCTTGAATTCCGAGCGCTTTGCGAGCCCGCCGGTTCCGCCGCAAAAGCTGCCTGCGGCGCACGGGCTGTCTGCAGGCAAGAAGGTGTTCCACACCAAATTTGGCGAAGGCAAGGTGCTCGCCATCGAGGGCACGGGCGACGATGCGCGGGCGCAGGTGAGTTTTGCGCGCCATGGCACCAAGTGGCTGGCGCTGGCGGTGGCGAAGTTGACGCGGGTGGATTGAAGCGAGCGTGCAAGATGTTCGTGCTGCCAGCGCTGATTTTTCCGTTTGTTTTTGGTCTGGCGCTGTTTCGGCTGGTCGAGATTCCCCGCAAACTCTGGGCCGGTGTGTTGCAGCTTCCAGATCGGCATCGCCGTCTTTGGTCGGCCGCAACCGCAGGCGCCTACCTGGCATTGCTTTGCTGCTCGGCGGCGCTTGGGATAGCCTTGGCCCGCGCGCTTTTCTTCGCGGAAGATGAAGTTTCCGCGTACCTGTCTTTGCTCGCGTATGTCGCATCCTATCCGGTGGCGTATTTCGTGGCGGCATGGATTTTCTACTACGGGCTGAAGCCCAAAAAGCAGTTGGAAACACCATGAACAACGTTGCGGTCCGCCATACGCTTCCAACAAATAGGCGGGCTGCCCAGGAGGCTGCGTACAGCCAACGGCTGGAAGCTTGACGAGAAGTCCCCGGCCCGCATATTCCCGGTTTCGAGACCAGCCAGCCATCAAGTGCGATGGAACTGTCTGCCGTGATCGCCACTTCTCACGTCGTGCGCCAAGCCTGGCAACAAAGGTGAGAAACGGCTTGCTCTTCAGCGCGCAAAGAGCCGGCAGGTGCTTTTGCTTTTGCTTGATGTTTCAGTAGCTTGGGCCGGGTGTGGCTCCTGCGCCGGGTTCGTATTGGTGGCCACGCCCGTCCCTCGGGCCTTTGGTGCCGCTGATCTGCCAGGCAGTGCGTTGGTGCACCAGGGCAGCGAGCATCTCCATCTCTTCATCGGTGTGGTTGATGGCGCGGGCCGGGAACAGGCTTCGCCCATTGCGCGGGCTTGCCTCGGCCCAGAACGATTGGTGGTACGTCGATTCGCTCAGCGTTCGGTCATTGCCAGCAGCAATGTCCACGGTGCCGTAGCAGTTGCAGAAATAACTGCGCAAATCTTCTTCGGGATGCACCTCGGCGTAGACACCGGTGCCCCGTATACCCGCTGTCATGGTGGGTGTGACCAACTTGCGGTCGCTGCCACGGCTCCACACACTTGCGACCGCGCCTTGCAGCAGACGCAGCACCCGCACTGCGGCCGGGCCGTCGCCTTCCAGTATGAGGCGCGTGTTTTCGCGCACCAGAAAGGCGCTGTCACCGATTGTCAGCACGACGCTCGAACCGGGGCCGGTTTCCAGGCGGTCGCTTGCGGCTACACGGTCGTCGGTGCCGATGCGAACGCCGTTGCGCAGCACGTCGCCGCGCATTTTCAGCACGCGGCTGGGCAAGTTGTCCGGGGGCTGTGCCCATGCAGCCTGCCAGCCATGGGTGGCGGCCCACGTGCCCGCTGCCTGCAACAAATGGCGTCGCAGCAGCAGCGGCGCAAGATGGTTTGCCGGGGTGTGGCGTCGCGATGGCGGCGGAATGGACATCGTTGCCATTTTGATGCCCTGGCGCCTTGAGTGGCGCACAAAATCGCGGCACCTGTGCGCGATCTGCTCAAGCAAATCGGCATGCGCAAGCTCTCAAGGCATTCGCGGCGGGGTGGCTTGCGTGCTATCTTGCGCGCCTCTGTCATGTCACTTTTGAGTTGCTCCGCCATGCTTGCCAAACGCATCATTCCCTGTCTCGACGTCACCGGTGGCCGCGTGGTCAAGGGTGTCAATTTTGTTGAACTGCGCGACGCCGGCGATCCGGTGGAAATTGCCGCACGCTACAACGCCCAGGGGGCGGACGAGCTGACCTTTCTCGACATCACCGCGACCAGCGATGGGCGCGACCTGATCCTGCACATCATCGAGGCCGTGGCCAGCCAGGTGTTCATTCCG
>JAUCDU010000184.1:0-5775 GCA_034674825.1 Giesbergeria sp. | reverse complement strand
TCGCCACGCATTACGGATCGGCGCAGGTGCTCGGGACCCTGCGCGAGCGCGGGTTGCTGGCGCAGGTGAGCATCGGCTGGCTGCACACGGACTTCTTCGAGGGCTATTTTCCGCGCATCTCAAAACGGATTGACCGCACCTTTCTCGCCCACCCCGACCTGGAAGCGCGCTGGCTGGCGGCGGGTGTTCCGCCCGACAAGGTCACCACCAGCGGCATGCCGGTGCGCGCCCCGGCCGCCGACGGCGCAACCCGGGAGATGGCGCTCACGGCGATGGGTCTGGCCCCGGATGTGCCCACCGTTCTCATCACCTCCGGCAAGGAGGGAGTCGGCGACTACACGCTTGTGGTGGAGAGCCTGGCCCGCCACCACGAGGGCCCGCTGCAGATCATTGCCGTCTGCGGCGCCAACGCCCGGCAGCAGGCGCTGCTCACGGCACTGCAAAAGCGCCTGCCCGAGCCGGTGGCGCTGAAGGTCTGCGGCCTGGTGCCGCACGGCGACCTGCTGGCCTGGATGCGCATGGCCGACCTGTTGATCACCAAGGCCGGGGGCATGACGCCGGCCGAGGCCTTCGCCGTGGGCACACCCACGATTCTGCTGGACGTGGTGAGCGGCCATGAGCGGGAAAACGCCGCCTTGTTCGTCCGGCTGGGGGTGGCCGAGCTGGCCGACACGCTGGCGCAGGCGGGCGAACTGGCCGCCGCTGTGCTGGCCAGCCCGCAGCGGCAGGCGGCGATGCGCCACGCCCAGCGTGCCTTTCACGACAGTGCCGACCTCGGGCGCATCGCCCGCTTCGCGCTCGACCCGGCCTTGCCCGCGCCGGGTATGACGCCGGACTTCGGCGCCGAGCACGGCAGCGCCGTCACCGACATCGACGCGGCGCTGGCGCGGCTCCAGGACGAGGCACCCTGCGACATCGAGCTGCTGCTGTCCTACTCGACCGCCAAAACACCGCAGCGCGTGGTGCTGGAAAACCCGTTCGGGCACATTGCCATCCGCGTCGACGACACCGTCTACAGCGCCAACTATGTGGCCGTGCCGGGACACGACCCGAACCTGCTGCAGCACGTGACGCTGGCCGACTACCTGTACGGTGTGCAGCCGCCGTCGCCATCACAGGTGCACACCAACACCTACGGCATGGCCTACGGCCGCGAGACGCTCGGCTTGCGGGTGGCGGGCGTGGCGGCAGAGCGCAAGGCGGCGATGGTGGCCGAGGCGCACCGGATCGAAGACGAATTCCGGCAAGGCCGCCTGCTGTGGGATCGCAGCGAGTTCAATTGCGCCGATGTGGTGGTGCGCATCCTGCGCGCGGGCGGCTATGACCGCTCGCCACCGCTGGGGCGGCGGTGGCTGCCGGTCATGCCGCTGGACATTTTCGAGGAGGCACGCCAGGTTTGCGAGGAAGACGCTTCCTTGCGCATGGAACTGGTGGCCTACCGGCAGGTGCCGGGCGCCCAGGCAGCCTATCGCTTTTCGCGTTTTCCGCTGTCGCTCGGGCAACCGCTGCGCTCGGTGGCGCGGGCGCTACGCGAGGCGCCGCAAGAACCCCTCGAAGCGGCCGCGTCCAAACAGCTGACCGGTTATTTCGGCGACCACCAGCTTTATTTCGAGGATCTGCGCGGCCACGGGGCTGGCGCCCTGGCCGGCGATACGGTGCATTTCAGCCACGTGCAGCGCAGCCTGGCCGACGCCCTGGCGACCGACCTGAGGCGCTTGCTGGCGGCCCAGGCCAGACGGCCTCTGCGGGAGATCGGGCGCCTGGGTGATCTTGACGGCGCACAGGACGTCCGGCGCCTGCTGGAGCGCAGCCTGGCGCTGGCGCGCATCGCCACCGAGCGGGCCGACGAGGTGCTGCAAGACCGGGGGGCGCGGCGCATGCGGGTGCTGTTCACCGAACTCGTGAACGAGTACGGCCGTATCGACGCCTGGCGCCTGCAGCGCCAGGAGATCGAGGCCTATCTCAAGCGCTTTCAGGTCTTCGAGGCCGCCGTGGGGCGTGAATTCCCGGCCCGCCATGGCACGCGACCCGCGCGGGCCACGATGCTCCGGCGCTCACTGCGCTACGGTATCCGGCGTCTGCGCCGGCGCGTCGCTGGGCGGCACCGGCCCACGGGTCAGGGGCCGGACAAGGGGGCAAGCCAATGAACGAACCACAAACCAGCCAAGCCCCGGCAGCAGGCCTGACGCCACCCAGGCGGCCCCGGATCGGCTTGGCACTGGGCAGCGGTTCGGCGCGTGGTCTGGCGCACATCGGTGTGCTGCGCGCCTTGAAGGAAGCCCGCATTGAGGTCGATGTGGTGGCCGGCACCAGCATGGGGGCGGTCATTGGTGCCGTCTTTGCCTCGGGCAAGATTGACGGCCTGAGCGCCAGACTGTGCAATCTCGACTGGCCAGGCATCGTCGCTCTGCTCGACCCAGTGTTCCCCCGCTCGGGGCTGATTGACGGCCAGAAAATCGCCGAATTCGTGCGCGCCCACGTGCCCAGCGCCCGCATTGAGGACCTGCTGCTGCCCTTTGCTGCCGTGGCTACCGACATCACCAATGGCGAGCAAGTGGTGGCCACGACGGGCGACCTGACCGAAGCGGTGCGTGCCAGCATCGCCGTGCCCGGTATCGTGACCCCGGTGCGCAGCAATGGCCGCATCCTGGCCGATGGCGGTCTGGTCAATCCGGTGCCGGTGAGCGTGGCGCGCGCCATGGGCGCTGACCTGGTCATCGCCGTTGACCTCAACCACGACATCGTGGCGGGCCGACTGTCCCACCCCGCTGCCCACAGCAACGGCCATGCACCCATCATGGCGCGCCTGTTGGAGAGCCTGCAGGCCATCAACAGTCCGGTGCTGGCGCAGTTCGAGGCCTGGCTGCACAAGGCGCCCCTGGAGCCGCTGCCCGGCATTTTCGACGTGCTGCTGGCCTCGCTTTACATCATGCAGGCGCGCGTCACCGAAGCCGGCTTGCAGCAAGACCGGCCAGAGATCCTGATTCAGCCGCCATTGGGCGCGGTGCGCTTCATGGAATTCGACCGCGCCGAAGAAATCATCGACATCGGCTACCGCAGCGCGGTCGAACAACTGGCCCTTTGGACAAGAACAAAAACCCATGATTGACGACCATCCCACGAACTTCCCCGAGACCGTGATCGCCAGCGTCCACGCCGCCGTGGCGAGTACCCTGACCTGTGAGGCCTTGCCGGTGCGCGGCGCCTTGCGCCTGTTGCTGTCTGGCCAACATACGCCGATCCGGGCGCTGGTGACCTGTAGTCTCTATCCAGCGCAGCCGGGCATCGACGCGGGCACGGCGCTGGACCTGATCCATATCAGCCTGCAGCAGTTGCATGCCCACATCGATGCGACGAGCGGCGCGTCCGCGCTGCTGGGCAACGCCGCCGCCGTGCTGGCGGGTGACTACCTGACCACCGGGGCTTTTCGCCTGCTGGTGCGCTGCGCTGACATGCGCGTCCTGACGCTGGTTTCCGATGCGGTCAACCGGGCCTCGGAGCTGGAGGCCACCCAGCTGGGCCTGGATCCAGATGCCCGAGACGATCCGTCGCGGCTGTTGCAGACCCGGCAACAACTGGCTGCGCCGCTGGGTGAGGCGGCTGGTGCCACGGGCGCCACCCTCGCGGGCTACCCTGAGCCGCTCGCCGGCGCGGCCCGGCGTTACGGCCAATACCTTGTTTCAAGCCACGTTTTGCAACTGGAAGCCGATGCCATGCCCCCTTCCAGGGCACGCACGGCCCTGCAGGACGCCGCGCTCGATTTGTGCCGCCAGGCGACGCGGGAAGCGCGGGCCATCGCGGCGGCCACAGACAACGAACGCCCGCTCGAACTGGCTGAACGGATCGCGGCCAGCCTTGGCGCCCAGGCATCGGCATGCAACCCAGAAATTTGTACCTCGACATCATCATGAAAGACCCTCTTGTGGAAAAAAGAAAAACCGCCTCCCCTGCCTGGCGCCGCTGGCGCTGGCCGCACTCCTGGGCGCCTGCGGCAAGGCGCCGCAGACTGCGGCTGCACCGGCTGCGACCAGCCGCCCCCTGCCGGTCATGACCGCGTCTGCCGGGGCGCCGCTGGAGTACACGGCGGTCGGTTCGGTGGTGTCGGCCCAGCGCGTCGAAGTCGCCTCGCGGCTGAGCGGCTATATCCGCGACATGCTGGTGCAAGAGGGCGACCGGGTGCGGCGCGGGAAGTTGCTGGCCCGCCTCGACGCCGCTGACGTGGAAGGCGGCATTCGCCAGGGCCAGGCGGCGGGCGGCGCGGCAGAGGCGGCGTTGCGCGATGCACAGATTGACCTGGAGCGCTTCCAGCGTTTGTTCGAGCGCGGCAGCGTCTCGGACAACGAATTGCGCAAGGTTCGCCTGAAGTTCGAGGCCGCGCGCGAAGCCCGTAACCAGGCGCGCGCCGGTCTCGACACGGCGCTGGCCCAGCGCGCCTACGCCGAGATCACCAGCCCGGTGGACGGCGTGGTGGTGGCGCGCCACAAGCGAACGGGCGACCTCGCCCTGCCCGGCATGCCGCTGCTGACCCTGGAGTCGGGCAGCGGCCTGTTGTTCGAGACCTTCGTGGCGGAGGGCCAAGTCGCCGCCATCGCGGCCGGCCAGCCGGTGCAAGTCAACATCGACGGCGTGCCCGCGCCGCTCAAGGGCACGGTGAGCCGGGTGGTGCGCTCGGGCGACCCCGTCAGCCGCAGCTACCAGGTCAAGATCGCCCTGCCCGAAACGGCGGGGCTGATGTCGGGCATGTTCGGGCGCGCGGCGTTCGGGCTCGGTGCGAGCCAGGCGCCATTGGTGCCCAGACAAGCGTTGGTCGAGCGCGGCGGGCTCACCGGTGTCTTCGTGGTGGATGCCGAAGGCCGGGCACGCTTTCGCTGGCTGCGCATAGCCCGCGAGTGGCCCGATCAGGTCGAGGTGAACGCGGGCCTTGTCGCCGACGAACGTTTTGTGGCGGCGCCTGTGCCCGCGCTTCGTGACGGCGATCTGGTCACCTCAGTCAAGGAGGCGCGATGAGCGACCCTAAGATCAACAGCGCCGGGCGGCTGGCGAATCTCTTTGCCACGTCCAAGTTGACGGTTCTTTTCATGTTGGCCTGCGCTCTGCTGGGCTTGCTGGCCGTGACGCTGACCCCGCGCGAGGAAAACCCGCAAATCGTGGTGCCCGGTGCTCAGGTATGGGTGGCACTGCCCGGTGCCTCCGCCGAGGAGGTAGAGGAACTGGTGATCCGCCCGCTGGAGGGCATCGTCAAGCAGATTGCCGGCGTTGATCACACTTACGCGACCGCCGTGAATTCGATGGGCGTGCTGATGGTGCAGTTCAAGGTCGGCCAGGACAAGGAAAAATCCCTTGTCAAACTCTACGACCGGGTGCTGGGGCAGCGCGAGCGCCTGCCTGCGGGCGCGGGCGAGCCGCTCATTCGCAGCGTGGATGTGGACGACGTGCCCATCGTCACGGTCACGCTGGCCTCCGAGATATACGACGATTACGCCCTGAAGCGTCTGGCCGACCGCCTGATGGAAGGACTACGCAGCCTGGACAAGGTCTCTGCCATTTCCGTCAAGGGCGGGCGCGACCGGGAACTGCGCATCGAGTTGGACCCGCAGCGCTTGCAGGCCTTCGGCGTCACGCTGGACCAGGTGCATGCCACCCTGCGCGCAAGCAATGTCGCCGCGCCGCTGGGCACGGTGGTGCAACAGGGCCAAAACCGCCAGGTGTTCTTGGACGGCTTTCTGAGCTCGGCGCAAGACCTCAAGCGCGTGATCGTGGGCAGCCATGCCGGGC
>JAUCDU010000183.1:0-5779 GCA_034674825.1 Giesbergeria sp. | reverse complement strand
CAGCGAACCACGCGCAGCGGGGAGCGTGGGGGCGGTCAACCCGCCGCCGGGCCGCACCGAGGCGGGTTGGGCTCCCTCGGGGGGGAGTGAACCACGCGCAGCGGGGAGCGTGGGGGCGGTCAACCCGCCGCCGGGCCGCCCCAAGGCGGGTTGGGCCCCCTCGGGGGGCAGCGAACCACGCGCAGCGGGGAGCGTGGGGGCGGTATTACTCATGGCAGCCAATCATACGCAGCAGTTCGTGCGGGCAGACCCCACGAATCGGCATACACCGGCCCCAGAAAATACAGTCCTTCGGGAGAGAACGTGGGTGCTGCAGCTTTGCGCGATCGCGCCTGCAGAACTTCGGTAATCCATTCTGGTTCTTGAGCGCCTTGGCCGATGGCGATCAGGGCGCCCATGATGTTGCGGATCATGTGGTGCAAAAAGGCGTTGGCCTCGAACTCAAAGCGCCAGTAGCAGCTCGCGGCGCTACCGGCGCCAGTACCCGCGGGCGTGCCGCTGCGGCTAATGCGAATCGGCGCCAGAGTCTTGACCGGAGAGAGCGCTTGGCAGGCGGCCGCGCGAAAAGAGCTGAAATCGTGTTCGCCTTCAAGCAGCCGCGCGGCCGCTGCCATCGCTGCTCCATTCAATGGGCGAAATACCCAGCCAACGCGCCCGGCTTCAACGCTGGGACGCACGGGCGATTGCAGCAATACATAGGCATAGCGCCGGGCTGTGGCGCTGGCGCGGGCGTGGAAGGCGCGCGGTACTGCCTTGGCCCATTGCACTGCGATGTCGGAGGGGAGGAAGCTGTTGGTGCCGCGAACCCATGCGGCGGGCGAGCGCTCGACCGGGGCATCAAAGTGCACCACTTGCATCAGCCCATGCACGCCAGCGTCGGTGCGCCCGGCGCAAAGGGTGGAAATGCGGTTACCGCCGTTGGCCGCAAAGCGCGCCAGCGCCGCCTCCAGATGGTCCTGGATGGTGTTGCCTGAGGTCTGGCTTTGCCAGCCGCTGTAACGCTGGCCGGCGTAGCTCAGAGCCAGCGCAATCCGGCTGGCAGACGCGGCGGGCTCGCTCAGTTCAGTTCGCTCAGCATGCGCTGTGCGCGCACCTTGAGATCGCCGCTGGACTCGGCGATGACCTCTTCGATCAAGGTGCGTGCGCCATCGCTGTCGCCGATCGCCTCGAATTCATGTGCCAAAGCAAGTTTGGTGGCCAATGGATCGTCTGGAACGGCCGGACCTTCAGATGCAGCGGCCTTATTCTCCAGGCCGGCTGCGGCTGTTGTCTGTTCGGTCTTGGAATCAAGGTCAAGCGACAAATGCCCGAGATCGAAATCCATCAAACCAGAGTCTGCAGGCACGAAAGGAGCGGGCGCAGAGGGCAATTCTTGTGGCTGCGTGTCCAGCGTGGGCAGGTCCAGCGGGAAGTCATTTGGGTCGTCAGACCTGGCCTGTGCTGGCGGGAGCGTTTCGTCGTCCGCGCCAGCCACTGGCTCCGGCTCGTCAGGTGGTTCCCAAGCCAGATTTCCAGATCCGGTAGGCGGAGACCAGGCAGGCTCCTGGCCCACCTCTTGTGCAGGCTCCTCGGGCCGGGCAGCCAATGGATCGGCAGTTGCGCTGGCCCGGGCGGCTGCCCCCGCCGCTGCAGCTGCAAAGCCCCCAGGCGCTGGTGTCGAAGCCGCAGGTGCTTCTGTCAAGGCGTCGTCTGGCAGATCGAGGTCGAGGTCGAGGTCAAGGTCGGCAGGCAGAGAAGGAGGGCCTTCCGACGGACCATAGGTGCTGGCGAACTGGCTTGGTGCCGTCAGCTCAGGTGCGGCAACTTGTTGCCCACCGGGTTGGTAGAACGTATTTTCCGGATCCAGATCGCGCCCAAGCTCGCTCACGCGGTTCCAGTCCGTGCCTTCACCATTGGTGATGCGGAAAATGTCTTTGGCGACCGCTTCAAGCGATTTGCGGTCTTGCCGCTTGGCGTAAATTTCGCCAAGTTTGGCGTGCACAGACACGCGGTCCGGGTTGTGTCGGACGGCTTCCTTCAGGATTTCTTCCGCTTGCAGGTCCCGACCATACGCAAGGTACACATCGGCTTCAGCCACCGGGTCGACGTCGCCGCCGGCGTCCAGCTGGCTTGGGGAGTACGCCATGGACGAGCCGGTCGAGTCGTTGCCCGCCGTATCGACGCGCTGACCGCCGCTGGCACCGAAGAATGAGTCGGGTTGCAAACGGCTTTCGAGGAACGAGCTGTCAACCCCTGCGCCGTCGCGACGCCGCTGGGCGACGCGGTATCCGCCATAGCCCAAGAGCAGCAAGAGCAGCAAAACGCCCGCAGGAATCAGCGGATCGTCCAGCATGTCCGAGACGAACGAGTGCTCTTCGGCTGGCGGCGTTGTTGCCGTGGTGGTGGCGGTCGGCGCCGCAGCCGCTGTTGGTTGGGTGGGCGTGCCTTCACTGTTTGCTGCATCGCCAGGAGCAGGCTCGGTGTTGGTGGCGGCTGGTTCGGTCGCTGTCGCTGTCGCGGTATCGGCAGTGGGCGCAGCGGCGTCTGCCGCGGGCGCAGGTGCCGGCGTCGACGCATCTGCAGAGCCTGCCGCTGGTTCTGTCGTCGGCGTCGCTGGCGCAGGCTGTGTCAAAGGCGATGCCGTCACAGCCGGACCCGCCCCCGCGGTCGCGGGCGGGGTGGCGGCAGGCGTTGTGGCTGGCGCCGCGGCATCGGTTGTGGCAGAAGCGCTTGCGAGCTTGTTCAGTTCGCTGATGTTCTTCGACAATTCCTCGACGCGCGCCGCAGCGTCGCTGGCTTGCTTGCGCTCGGCCAAGGCTTCCGGCGTCGCCTTGGTGCCTTTGACAGCGCCCTTGGACAGAGTGAGCTTGTCTGGCGAAGCGTCGGCCGGCTTTTGGTCCTTCACCTCGGTCTGGACACGGCCGCTTTCGCTCCGGCTCGATTCCGTGGTGGGGGCCACCGGGGCTGCGGCAGCCAGTTTGCGGCGGAATTGATTGAAATCGCGGCTTTGGGCGGCAATGGTCTGGCGTGCCTCTGCTGCAGGTGTCGCCATGGCCTGGGACTGGCTGGGCATCTGCAGCACGGCGCCGGCCTTGACGCGATTGACGTTGCCGTCGATGAAGGCGTCAGGGTTGGCGCGCAGCATGGCCACCAGCATCTGGTCCAGCGACACGTCGCGTGCGCGATGGGCATTGGCGATTCGCCCTGCGGTGTCCCCTGACTTCACGGTAACGCTTCCAGGTTCCGCCGAAGGTGGCGTGACGGCGCGCGGCTGCACTGCAGGGCGTGGGCTGACCGCTGAGCTGACAACAGGCGCAGGAGCGGAGGGCGCGCGCACCTGCGGCGCTGCGGTTACCGCCGGAGCGGGGCGGCGCATCGCAGGCGGATCAAACAGCATGGTGTAGCTGCGTGTGATGCGTCCGGTTGCCCAGACTGCATCCACAACCAGGTCCACAAACGGCTCGTTCACCGGGGAGTTGCTGCTCAGGCGCAGCACGCTGGTGCCATCAGCACGGCGTTGCAGCACCATGCGCACCTGCCCGGCCACGCCTGAGTAATCCATGCCTTGGGCACGGAAAGTTTCGGGAGCGGCGGTGCTGACCTTCAGCGACTCGGCTTCTGCCGCCGTAATGCTGGGCAAGGCAATCTCAGCACGCAAGGGTTCGCCCAAAGCCGACTGAACGGTAACAGGCCCCAGCGCGAGCGCGAGAGCGTCAGGCGCATACAGAGCCACAGACGCCAGCGTGGCAGCCGCCAGCGCAGAATATTTCCAACGGTGCATGGTTGCCATCAAAGGAGTGGAATTGGGGGCATTGCCGTACGGGAGTTTGTTTTTCATGGTCTGAATGCCCAATCCGCTCCGGCATAGAAAATAGGTAAAACAACCATAGCAGCAATGTTTTGCAGAGACAAGCTAAGGCACTGCGGAAGCTTCTGGCAGACCCGCCAAAAGGCTTCCCGGGATGCGTTCATGTTGCCTCGTGACAACGCGTAACGAAGCCGATGGCATTCCCGCCAGGGCGTTCAGGCGTCCAACAGGATGCGCAGCATCCGGCGCAGTGGCTCGGCGGCGCCCCACAGAAGCTGATCGCCTACCGTGAAAGCGCCCACATATTCAGGTCCCATGGCCAGCTTGCGAATACGGCCGACCGGAATGTTCATGGTGCCGGTCACGGCCACCGGCGTCAGGTCCTGACTGGTCGCTTCGCGCGTATTGGGTACCACCTGCACCCAGTCGTTGTCGGCAGCGATCATGGCCTCGATGTCGGCGAGCGGGACGTCCTTCCTGAGCTTGAACGTCAGTGCCTGGCTGTGGCAGCGCATGGCGCCTACACGCACGCAGAAGCCATCGACGGGAACGGCAGCCGCGTCAAAGCCCTCGCCCATGCCGAGAATCTTGTTTGTCTCGGCCATACCCTTCCACTCTTCCTTGGACATGCCGTCGCCCAGATCCTTGTCGATCCAGGGAATCAGGCTGCCGCCCAGCGGAACACCGAAGTTGGCCGTCTCGGCACTGGTGAGCGCACGCTGCTTGGCGATGACCTTGCGATCGATCTCCAGAATGGCACTCTTGGGGTCGTCGAGCAGCGCCTTTACTTCGGCGTTCAGCGTGCCGTACTGCGTCAGCAGCTCGCGCATGTGCTGCGCGCCGCCGCCACTCGCCGCCTGATAGGTCTGGGTGCTCATCCACTCCACCAGACCAGCCTTGTAAAGGGCGCCCACGCCCATCAACATGCAGCTCACCGTGCAATTGCCGCCAATCCAGTCCTTGCCGCCTGCGGCCAGGGCGTTCTTGATGACCGGCATGTTCACCGGATCCAGCACGATGACAGCGTCCTTCTCCATGCGCAGGGCGGAGGCAGCGTCGATCCAGTGGCCCTGCCAGCCGGCGGCGCGCAGCTTCGGGTACACCTCGTTGGTGTAATCGCCCCCTTGGGCGGTAATGACGATGTCGCAGCGCTTGAGCGCGTCGATGTTGAACGCGTCCTGCAACGTGGTTTCGTTTTTCGCCATCGCCGGGGCTTTGCCGCCAGCGTTGGATGTGGAGAAGAAAAGCGGTTCGATCAGGTCGAAGTCGTTCTCTTGCGTCATGCGATCCAACAGCACCGAGCCGACCATGCCGCGCCAGCCGACGAGTCCTACCAATTTGCTCATTTCAACGCCCCTCTAGAAGTAAAAAACAGTGCAGACCAGACTGTTTTGTCCCGGCTCGTCTGGCCAGGGAGGGCGCACGACGAACCGGAGCTGGGTCAGCCCTTAATGGTCGTGGTTGTGGTGGTGCTTGCGCGCGCAACCACACCTGCCAGGGTGGCAGGTGCGAGGTTCAGGGCGAACGGGAGGGCGGCGAGCATGGGGCAGAATTGTAGACGAGGCGACCACATGGCGCTTCAACCCACACCTGGGCAAGGGGCTCTGACGTGCCCTCCAGCAGCCATTCCACCCGAAAAAAGAGCGACCCAGGCGCCGCTCTTGGCTCTCAAGCACCGGGGATTTCAGCCCAACGCCTTCACCACGGCGTCTCCCATTTGCGCCGTTCCGACCTTGGTCGTGCCTGCGCTGTAGATGTCGGCTGTGCGCAGCCCTTGGGCCAGCACCTGCTGCACAGCAGCTTCGATACGTTGCGCCGAGGCTTCCTGGTTGAGGGAGAAACGCAGCATCATCGCGGCGCTGAGGATGGTGGCCAGCGGGTTGGCCACGCCCTTGCCGGCGATGTCGGGGGCGCTGCCGTGGCTGGGTTCGTAGAGCCCCTGCTTCTTGTCGTTCAGGCTGGCCGAGGGCAGCATGCCGATGGAGCCGGTGA
>JAUCDU010000182.1:0-5806 GCA_034674825.1 Giesbergeria sp. | reverse complement strand
ACGTGCGCCGCTTCTTCATGGCCGAGCATGCGCACGAGTACCCGTTCTGCTCCCAGCTTGCCGCTGGCTGGGACAAGCCCTGGGTGCTCTACATCGCGGCACTGTTCCACGACATCGGCAAGGGGCGCGGCGGCGACCATTCACAAATCGGCGCGGTGGCCGTGCGGCGCTTTTGCCGCCAGCACGGCGTGGCACGCGACGACGCACGGCTGATCGAGTTTCTGGTGCGCGAGCACCTGAGCATGAGCCGCACGGCGCAAAAAGAAGACCTGAGCGACCCCGATGTGATCGCGGCGTTTGCCAAGCGGGTCGGCAACGAGCGCTACCTGACCGCGCTCTACCTGCTCACCGTGGCCGACATCCGTGGCACCAGTCCGAAGGTGTGGAATGCCTGGAAAGGCAAGCTGCTGGAAGACCTCTACCGCCTGACGCTGCGCGTGCTGGGCGGCAGAGCGCCCGACGCCGCTGCCGAAATCGAAGCGCGCAAGCGCGACGCCCTGGTGCTGCTGGCGCTGAGCGCGCTGCCCGCCAACGCCCACCAGGCGCTGTGGGAAACCTTGGACGTAGGTTACTTCATGCGCCACGAAGCGGCCGATATTGCCTGGCACACGCGCCACTTGTCGCGCCATGTGGGGAGCGTCAAGCCTGTGGTGAGCGCCCGGCAGTCTCCTGCCGGCGAGGGGCTTCAGGTAATGGTCTACACCGCCGACCAGAGCGACCTGTTCGCACGCATTTGCGGCTACTTTGACCAGGCGGGTTTTTCCATCCTTGACGCCCGCATCCACACCACGCAAAACGGTTACGCGCTCGACACCTTCCAGGTGGTCAGCGACGCGCTCGCGGGCCACTACCGCGAGCTGACCCACCTGGTGGAAAGCGGACTGATGCACGCCCTGCAAGACGACAGCCCGCTGCCCGAGCCCGGGCGCAGGCGCGTTTCGCGCCGCGTGCGCCATTTCCCCATGGTGCCGCGGGTCTCGCTGCGCCCGGATGAAAAAGCGCAGCGCTGGTTGCTCGGCGTCTCGGCCAGTGATGGCGCCGGCCTGCTGTACCGCATTGCACGTGTGCTGGCACGCCACCAGCTGAGCGTGCAGCTCGCCAAGATCAGCACCCTGGGCGAGCGCGTGGAAGACACCTTTCTGGTGCAAGGCACTGCGCTGCAAAACAGCGCCACACAAATTCGGATTGAAACCGAGCTGCTGCAAGCGCTGGCCGCGGACAATGGCTGATTGCCCGGCCAGCGATTACTATCGTTTTAATAGCTGTCTTCGCTTTATGAGTAAGCGCTGGAGCCTGTTTTAACCCGTATATTTTCGGATCGAATGCGGCGCATCAGCGACTGTCTGCGGTGCAAGGGCATCACACGCGGCATCAATCGTCGGCGTCGGCTGCAACGCCGGGAAACAGCACCTCGGTATAACCAAACTGGGAGAAATCACGCATGCGCATCGGGTACAAAATGCCCGCAAGATGGTCGCATTCGTGCTGCACCACCCGCGCGTGGAAGCCTTCTACTGTGCGGTCAATGGGCGCGCCCTCCAGATCAAATCCCTGGTAGTGCACGCGCTGCCAGCGCGGCACGCGCCCGCGCAGGCCGGGCACCGACAGGCAGCCTTCCCAGTCTTCGTCCTCGGCACTCCCTAGGGGCGTCACGACCGGATTGAGCAGCACCGTCGGCGGAACCAATTCGCGGTCAGGGTACCGCGGGTTGACTTCATGTGAGCCAAAGATCACCACCTGCAGATCGACGCCAATCTGCGGCGCGGCAATACCGGCGCCGCTGGCCGCGCGCATGGTGTCGCGCATGTCCTGCACCAATGCGCGCAGCTCTGCCGTCCCCCATTCGCGCACCGGCCGCGAAACCCGCAGTAGCCGCTCATCGCCCATCTTCAGAATTTTTTGAATAGCCATGCTGCCTTCCTGTTTTGCCAATAGGTCTCTGCCAATTGGCGAGAATACCGCCAGGCACCGTACCCACCGACATGAACGACAACCCGCCGCCTCTTGCAGGCATTCCGCCGCCACCCACCTTGCGCCCACCACCGCGCGCAGTGCGCTGGTTGCTGCACGCGTTTGCGGTGCTGTGCCTGGCGCTCGGCATCATCGGCATTTTTGTCCCGGGCCTGCCGACCACGGTTTTCATTCTGCTTGCAGCGTGGGCTGCGGCGCGCAGTTCGCCTCGATTGCACGAATGGCTCTGGTACCACCGCCACTTTGGGCCCATGCTGCGTGACTGGGCACGCGGTGGCTGGGTCAGCCGCAGGGCAAAGTGGAACGCCAGCGTTGTCATGGCGCTGTGCGCGGTGTTGTTGTTTCTGACGGTTCAGAAGTTATGGATACCCATCGTGGCAAGCACCAACATGGCAGTTGTGCTGACTTGGCTGTGGTTTCGGCCAGAGCCGCCATCGGAGCAGTGAAACAGCCCGGAATGCGCTATTTCCTTGTATATAATGCAGGGCTTATTCCTCGATAGCTCAGTTGGTAGAGCGCCGGACTGTTAATCCGTAGGTCCCTGGTTCGAGCCCAGGTCGAGGAGCCAAAACCATCAAGCACTTAGCCCGCCTTCGGTGGGCTTTTTGCTTTTCGTGGCTATTGTTGCTGCGCCATTGCTGCGCCATTGCTGCAAATGAGTCGCCTGGCAGGCAATCCCAAGAGCGGCTGGCCGCGTGAGCGATCACTGTCCGTAAATTGAACCGGTGCGTACCCGAGCGCCCGCTTTACATAGAACGACTGCCGCTTGGCTCAGCGCCAAAACGGCTGAGCAGGTAGTCGATGCAGGTGCGCACCGCCCGCGTCTGGTGGCGGTTGGGCATGTAGAGCATGTACATCTGCGTACCGAAAATACTCAGACGCCAGTCGTCAAGCGCGGTGACCACTTCGCCACTCGCCACCGCGTCCTGCACCACATAGTCGGGCACCAGCCCGACACCCAGACCCGCCAGAATGCCCTGGCGCAGGAACGGGAAATGCTCTGAAATCAAGGTCGGCTCCAGCGACACTTCCTCACGCACATCGCCCTGGTAGGCGCGCAAGCGCAGTTGGCGACCGACCACGCCGGAAGTGATGAGCGGCGCCGCGCGCAAGGCTTCCAGCCCGGCGGGCAGGCCGTGCTCCTCGGCGTAGGAGCGTGCAGCGCACGCGATATAGCGCACCGCCCCCAAATCGCGTGCCACCAAGGTGGGAGGCGGCTCGGGCATGACACGGATGGCAACATCCACTTCTTCACGGATAAGGTCGTCCACCCGGTTTTCGAAGCGCACATCCAGCACGATGCCAGGGTACAGGCGCTTGAAGTCGATCAGCCAGTCGGACATCACCATCTGCCCATAGCCGCTGGGCACGCTGAGGCCAACACGCCCTTGCAGGCCTTGGCCCAGGGTGGAAATGGTTTCGCGCGCAGCGCGCATTTCGTTCTGGATGGCACGACCATGTGCGTACAGGCGCAGGCCCACTTCGGTCGGTTCGACGCGGCGCGTGGTGCGGCGCACCAGTTCCACGCCCACCGACTTTTCCAGCTGGCTGAGGTGGTAGCTGACGTTGGCGCGCGTCATCTTCAGATTACGCGCAGCCTGGCTGAGGTTGCCGGCATCCAGGATGTCCACCAGCACGGTCAACGAAGTGAATTCCATGGCGGTAATAAGCTGCTCAATGGCGCTCTATTGGATAAATTTCTTTGACAGTCTGTCAATGATCAATGTAATTGTCAAGATTGTTTTTCATCTGGACAATCGAAAACTGTATCCCGCCCCTTAGGAGAACCCGGTATGGCCCTTGCCCCTCTTGACTCAAAACCTGTGGTCACCACCGCGCGCCATGACCGCATTCTGTTGGTGACGATTGCGAATCCGCCTGTGAACGCACTGGGCGTGGCGGTGCGCCAAGGGTTGGCCGCTGCCATGGATCTCGCGCAGGCGGACGATGCCGTGGACGCCGTGGTGCTGGTGGGCGCTGGCACATCCTTCATCGCGGGTGCTGACATCCGCGAGTTTGGCAAACCGGCGATGCCGCCCTCACTGCCCGATGTCTGCCGCAGCATCGAAGACTGCAGCAAGCCGGTGATTGCCGCCATGCATGGTGCAGCACTGGGTGGTGGCCTGGAGGTCGCCATGTCGGCCCACTACCGCCTGGCGCTGCCAGCCGCGAAACTCGGATTGCCCGAAGTGAATCTCGGCCTGCTGCCAGGCGCGGGCGGCACGCAACGTGCGCCGCGCCTGATGGGCGCAAAAGCGGCCGCCGAACTGATGCTCAGCGGCAAGCACCTGGGTGCGCGGGCGGCATTGGCTGCCGGCCTGGTCGACCAGATCGCCGATGGCGACGATGCCGCAGCTGCCGGTTTGGCCTACGCCAATGAACTGCTGGCCCGGAACGCCCCGGTGCGCCGCACCCGCGACATTGCCATCCGCGACCCGCAAGCAGCATTGGCGGAACTGGAACTGTTGAAAACCGAGACCGCAAAAAGGGCGCGCGGCCTGTTCTCGCCACTCAAGATCATCGAATGCGTACAGGCGGCAGTGCAACTGCCGTTTGACGAAGGCATGGCGCGCGAACGCGCGCTGTTCCTGGAGTGCCTGGACAGCCCGCAGCGCGCCGGCCTGATCCACGCCTTTTTTGCCGAACGCGAAGTGACCAAGGTGCCCGAAGCCCGGGCTGCCGCGCCCCGGCCGATTGCTTCCATCGGCGTGGTCGGCGGCGGCACGATGGGCGCAGGCATCACGGTCTCGGCGCTGGACGCCGGCTACCCTGTGACCATGGTTGAGCGCGATGCCGAGTCCATCGCCCGGGGCCGCGCCCATGTCGAGAAGGTCTACAGCGCCCTGGTGGCCAAAGGCCGCATGAGCGAGGACGCCAAAGCAGCCGTCATGGCGCGCTACACCGGCAGCACGAGCTACGACGATTTGTCCGCCGTCGATCTGGTGATCGAGGCGGTATTCGAAGAGCTGGAGGTCAAGAAGACCGTGTTCCGCGAACTCGACCGCGTGTGCAAGCGCGGCGCCGTGCTGGCGACCAATACTTCGTACCTCGACATCGACGCGATCGCCGACGCCACGCGCCGCCCGCAGGACGTGATCGGCCTGCATTTTTTCAGCCCGGCCAACATCATGAAGCTGCTGGAAATCGTTGTGCCCGCCAAGGTCGACGCCGATGTCGTCGCTACCGCCTTTGAGCTGGCCAAGAAGCTCAAGAAGGTGCCTGTGCGCGCCGGCGTTTGCGACGGCTTCATCGGCAACCGCATTCTGGCGGTGTACAAGCAGGCCGCCGACCATGTGATGGAAGACGGCGCCAGTCCCTACGAAATTGATGCAGCCCTGCGCGATTTTGGCTTTGCGATGGGCCCGTACCAGGTCACCGACCTGGCTGGCGGAGACATTGGCTGGGCCACACGCAAGCGCCGTGCCGCCACGCGCGATCCGCAGGCACGCTACGTGCAAGTGGCTGACCGCATCTGCGAGCGCGGATGGTTCGGCCAAAAAACCGGCCGTGGCTTCTACCTGTACCCGCAGGGATCGCGCGTCGGTCAGCCCGACCCGGAAGTCTTGGCGATCGTGGATGCCGAGCGCCAGCGCGCTGGCGTGACACCGCGGCACTTCACGCCAGACGAGATCGTGCGCCGCTACATGGCGGCCATGGTCAACGAGGGTGCCAACGTGGTGCACGAAGGCATTGCGCTGCGTCCGCTGGATGTGGACGTGACCTTTGTTTCGGGCTACGGCTTCCCGCGCCACCGAGGCGGGCCCATGAAGTGGGCCGACAGTGTGGGCCTGGACAAAGTCCTGGCCGACATCCGCTCCTTCGCCGAGGAAGACCC
>JAUCDU010000181.1:0-5835 GCA_034674825.1 Giesbergeria sp. | reverse complement strand
CGAGACCGCCGAGATGCCCGGCATGTACCCCGCCGGTGAGTACGACCTGGCCGGTTTTGCCGTCGGCGCGGTGGAAAAGTCAAAAATCCTGAACGGCACCAGTGTTCAGGCGGGCGACGTGGTGCTGGGCCTCGCGTCGAGCGGCGTGCACTCCAATGGTTTTAGCCTGGTGCGCAAGTGCATTGCGCGCTCGCAAGAGACCGGCACCCTGCCCGCCACGCTGGACGGCAAGCCGTTTCGCGAGGCGCTGATGGAGCCCACGCGGCTGTACGTCAAGCCGGTGCTGGCGGCACTGGCAGCGCACCCGGTCGCGGGTGATGGCAGCCGGGGGCTCAAGGCGCTGGCACATATCACCGGCGGTGGGCTGCTGGAGAACATCCCCCGCGTGCTGCCTGCAGGACTGGCCGCGCACCTCGCGGCCGGCAGCTGGCCGCAAACCGAGCTGTTTGCCTGGCTGCAGGCCACTGCTGCGATTTCAGACGAAGAAATGAACCGCACCTTCAACAACGGCATTGGCATGGTGGTGGTGGTCGCGCCGCGAGACGCGCAAGCGGTCACCGCCTTGCTGACCGAGGCTGGCGAGTCGGTGTACCCCTTGGGCCTGATCGCGCCGCGCGGAGACGGCGAGGCAGTCGTCGTAGCGTGACCCGGCCGCAGCCTGCGGTGCGCGCGCCGCGTTCGCCCTTGCCATCCGGCACTGCTTCGCGTTGGGCGGTGCCGCGCGGCGTTGCGCTGGCCAGCTACCTGCTGATGGCAGGCGGCCTGCTGCTGGTGATGTGGCGCGGCCTGTTACCTGGCCTGTTGTCGCTGTGCCTGGGTTTCCTGGTGACGCGGGCGCTGGCACGTTGGCTGGTGCCGGTGTGGCCGGGAACGCAGAAAAGGCCGCTCACCGAGGCGCCTGCTCGCGGCGCGCAGGTGCTGGCAGCGGCCATCGTGATGCTGCTGCCCCTCGGCCTGCTGATCTTTGGCGTCACGCATTCGCGCGGCTATATCGTGGAAGCGCCCCAGCAGTACCGCGAACTGCTCGATTACATGGCGCGCACCGTACTGGAGCTGCGCGAAAAACTCCCGCCCGACGTGGCCGCGTATCTGCCTGACGGCGCCGACGGCATTCAGCGCACCATTGCCGGCTACCTGGCGGCCAAGGCCGGTGCGCTCGCAATGGCCGGACGGGCCTGGCTGGGCGGCCTGCTCTATGCGTACGTGGGCCTGCTGATCGGCGCGCTGGCTGCCGTGCGCATCGTCTCGGCCCGAAGCGGCCCGCTGGCGCTGGCGCTGGCGCAGCGCCTGCGGACTTTTGGCGAGGCGTTCCAGCAAATCGTGGCAGCCCAGATCTGGATTGCGGCATTCAACACCGCCTTGACCGCCCTCTTTCTGCTGTTTCTCTTGCCGCTGTGGGGGGAGCGCCTGCCCTACACGCCGGCCCTGATCACCCTGACTTTTGTGGCTGGGCTGGTGCCCATCGTCGGCAACCTGCTGTGCAATACCGTGATCACCATCGTTGCGCTGTCGGTCTCGCCGCAGGCGGCAGCCGCGTGCCTGGGCTTTCTGGTGCTGATCCACAAGGCCGAATACGTCATCAACGCGCGCGTCGTCGGCCACCGGACCCACATGGGTGTGTGGGAACTGCTGAGCGTGATGTTCGTCGCCGAAGCGGTTTTCGGGCCAGCGGGGCTGGTCGCAGCGCCGCTGTTCTACGCCTATCTGAAAAAGGAACTGGCGGCAGAAGCGCTGGTCTAGGGCGTTCCAAGCGGCGGAACGAGGCGGCGCGGCGCTGCCCCGCGATAGCTATAGTTATTATAGCTAAAAGCGCTTACTGAATGTGCGCTAGCATCATTTTTTCTGTATTTTTTGAAACTGGCGCGCCATGAACGCCCAGATAAGCGCCGTGGCGTCCGGCCCGCTCGGGTCGCTGTAGGCCATACGCGCGGCGCCGCCGCTCCAGGCGTGGCCCAGGCCCACGACCTCGCGCAGCACCACCTGCACCTTGCCGCGCGCGCGCCACTCAGTGAGGCGCATCGCCCGCCGGACGCCCCGCTGTTGCACACGCACGGCGCCAGGGCGCGCGCCCAGTTGATCCGCCCACCAGGCGGCGGTGCGGCGGGCACTCTGAAGCGCTACCACGCCATCGGCATCGCCATGCAGCAGCAGCAGCGGCGGCAGAGCGAGAGGCGCCAGCGCGGCATCTGCAGGCTCTGCACGCTGTGGCTCGCGCTCACCCCGCATCGCTGCCAGCGCACTGGTGGCCGACTCTGCGCTGCCCGGCGGGGCGCCGGAATGCATGGCCACCCCGCAGAAGCGCTGCGGCGCAAGCAATGCCATCTGCGCCGCCATGCTGGCGCCCGCCGAGAGCCCGGCGACGCCGACGCGCGCCGGATGCACCGCGAACTGGCCCATCACCTGGTCAATCGCCGCGAGCAGCGTGGCAGCCTCGGCCTGCGCCTTGCCATTGCGACGTGCATACCAGTTCCAGCAGCCTTGCGCGTTGGCGACCCGCTCCTGCTCCGGGTAGAGCACCAGAAAACGCTCACGCGCCGCGCGCTGGTTCATGCACGAGCTGGCGGCAAGATCGTGGGCAGTCTGGCCACAGCCGTGCAACATCACCAACAGCGGAAGGCGCGTGCGGCTGGCGCGTGTCACGCCCGGCGGCACATAGAGCTGGTAGCGCCGGGCACCGGCCGGGCCGGGCGCAATGCCCGCAATCCACTGACCCAGCGGGACTTTTTTGCTGGCGGGCACCCGCTTGCGCGCCGGCTCAAGCGGGCGCTTGGCAAACGGCGCTGCAATCGCAGCTGCGCGCTTTTTGGGGGCTTTGGGTTTTGGTGCTGCTGGCACTTGCAGCACGCGGCTCAAGCTGCGCAGATTGCGCTGGTAGGCACGGGCAAACGCGCCCAGCGAGGGCATCTTGGGGCGACGGGCCATCAAACTCCAGGGATTGCCTCAAAGGCATGTGAACAGGCGGGGAAGGAACGGGCTTTGGCGCAGCAGGCGCTGGCCGCTTGGGCAGGGAGGCGCTAAGGCCGTCGCTAGGGCACGGCGCGGCGCAAAGTCTGCAGCCGGTCGGCGAGGATTTCGGTGTTGTCGTCGCCGCGCACGTGCAACAAATAGGTTTCCAGGTCGGCCACCGCCAAGGCCGCGTGGCCGCATTCGGCGTGCGCCAGGCCACGGTCGCGCACTTCGTCCCAGGCTGCAGGCAGCAGCAGCACCAGGCGCTCCTGCACCGCCAGCAGACGCGGCCAGTGGCTGTCCGCGCGGTGCACTTCCTTGAGGTTCCGGAGCATGCGCGCAATGATTTCGCGCGGCTGCGCAGCTTGCAGGTACAAGCCGAGTGGCGGCTCGGCGCCGCCCTCCATGCCACCGGGCTGGAACGGCGCCAAGCGCTCCATCAACTCCTCGCGCGAAAGCGACTCGCCGGTGAAGGGATCAATCAACACCTGGCCACGCGGCAGCAACGCTTTGACCATGAAGTGGCCGGGGAAGGCAACCCCGCGTACATGCAAGCCAAGACCTTGCGCCAGCTCCATCCAGAGCACGGCCAGGCTGATGGGAATGCCGCGCCGGGTGCTCAGCACCCGGTTCAGGTAGCTGTTCTCGGCGTCGTAATAGTCGTTCACGTTGCCGGCAAAGCCCCGGTCAACGAAGAAAAACTGGTTCAGCGCCCGCAGCCGCTCCAAGGCGGGCGCATCCCGCGCCACTGTATGGGCGAGGCGCTCGCCAAGCTGATCTACTTCACCCAGCAGCGCCTGCATATCGAGCGCGGGGTAGGCGTCCATGGCGAGGCTGGCCGCAGTCTCGAGCAGCGGAAAATGCGCGTCGCTCTGCACAAGCGAGGCGAAGTACTCAAGCGGCGTGGGCGGTTCAAGGCTGAGGCGCATGGCTACATCCTAGCGGCCCCACGAAAACACGTGCGTAGGTCACCGCCGCACAAGGGTGCGCAATTTCAGTCCGGCCAGCCCCAGCACGCAAAAATACAGCAGCACTGCCGCTGCCATGCAGGCGGCAAGCAAAGCCGCCCGCGCGCCACTGGCATCGCCCATACCAATCCAGGAAAAGTGCGCGCTGAACCACGACAGCAAGGCGCCGAGCAGCAGGCTGGCGGCCAGCACCTGCGCACCGAAAAGCCCCCAGCCCGGCGAGGGCTGAAAGCTGCCGCGCCGCAGCAGCCCCAGCAGCAGCCAGGCCGCGTTGACCAGCGCCCCCAGTCCAATGGACAACGCCAGGCCCGCGTGCGCCATGCGCGGCACCAAGAGCACATTGAGCAACTGGGTGATGACCAGTACGACAATGCCGATCTTCACCGGCGTACGCACGTCCTGGCTGGCGTAGTAGCCCGGCGCCAGCACCTTGATGGCCACCAGGCCCAGCAAGCCCGCGCCGTAGCCCGACAGCGCCACCGATATCTGCGCCACGTCGTCGGCTTTGAGTTCGCCGTGGTGGAACAAGGTGGCCACCAGCGGCGTGGCAAACGTGAGCAGCGCCACGGCGCTCGGCACCGCCAGCAGCACGACGATGCGCAGGCCCCAATCGAGCATGGACGAATAACGCGCTGCGTCGTCCGCGGCGCGTGCCGCGGTGAGCTGCGGCGTCAGCACCACGCCCAATGCCACGCCGAGCAGCGCGGTCGGAAACTCCATCAGCCGGTCGGCATAAAACAGCCAGGTGACACTGCCCGGGGCCAGATACGACGCGATCTGCGTATTGATCAGCAAGGAAATCTGCGCCACACCCACACCCAGCAAGATCGGCCCCATCAGCCGCAACACCTGGCGCACGCCCGGGTCGCGCGAAGCTTCACGCAGCGCAGCCATGCGAAACCCGACGCGCGGCAGCAGGTCGAGCCGAAGCAGCGCGGGAATTTGAATGCCCAGTTGCAGCACACCGCCGAGCACCACACCCCCTGCCATGGCAAAAATCGGCTCGATCCCCCAGTCGGCGACCAGGGGCGCGCCGAACCAGGCGGCGGCACTCATGGCGAGGTTGAGCAGCACGGGCGAGGCGGCCGGCACCGCGAAGTGCTTCCAGGTATTCAAAATGCCGGCAGACAGGGCGACGAGCGACATGAAGCCGATATAGGGGAACATCCAGCGGGTCATGACCACGGCACCCGCGTAGCCTTCAGGGCTTTGGCGCAAGCCGCTTGCCAGCGCCCACACCAGCACGGGCGCGCCGATCACGCCCAGAATGCAGGTCGCCAGCAGCGCCCAGAACAAAACGGTCGCCACACTTGAAATCAGCACCCGCGTCGCAACGTCGCCCTGTTGCGCGCGTGTGGTGGCGAGCACGGGCACGAAAGCCTGGCTGAACGCCCCTTCGGCAAACAGGCGCCGGAACAGGTTGGGAATGCGAAACGCGACGTTGAAGGCGTCGGTCAGGGCATTGGCGCCGAAGATCGACGCCATGAGCAGGTCGCGCACCAGCCCCGTGACGCGGGACGCGAGCGTGAGCAGCGAAACGGTGGAGGCGGCTTTGAGCAAGGACACAGCGTGCGAAGTGTATGCGCTTGCGGCAGGCAGGAATCCGTCGCGGGCTATAATGTCGGGCTTCGCTGGCAACATCCTCAGACTTCAGGAAACACCATATATGGCATCCACCAAGCCCAAGAAAAAGAACCCGCGCCTCGCGTCGGGCCGTAAACGCGTTCGTCAGAACACGAAAATCAACGCCGCCAACACATCGCTGCGTTCCAAGTACCGCACCGCGGTGAAGAACGTCGAAAAGGCCGTGCTCGCTGGCGACAAGACCAAGGCGACCGAATTGTTCGGCAAGATGCAGGCTGTGGTCGACACCATCGCCGACAAGGGCATCTTCCACAAGAACAAGGCCGCTCGCGACAAG
>JAUCDU010000180.1:0-5928 GCA_034674825.1 Giesbergeria sp. | reverse complement strand
TCGGTGGACATTGCCCAGGTACTGGACTACCTGGCCAGCGACCCGCAGACGCACAGCATCGTCGTCTATATGGAAGGCATCTCCAACGCTCGAAGCTTCGTGAGTGCGCTGCGCTCAGCAGCGAATGCAAAGCCCGTGGTGGTGCTCAAGGCCGGGCGAAAATCTGCGGGCAACGCGGCAGCGCAGACCCACAGCGGCGCAATTGTGGGCAGTGACGATGTATTTGACGCCGTGCTGCGCCGTGCGGGCGCGGTACGTGTGCGCTCGTTTGTCGAGCTTTTTTCGGCCGCCAAGTGCCTGGCTTCGCGCTACCGACCTGTTGGGCGGCGCTTGGCGATTGTGACCAATGGTGGCGGGCCAGGTGTTCTCGCTGCCGACTGGGTGAACGAAATCCTGCTTGAACTGGGCCGCCTGTCGCCCGAATCGGTGGCAGCCTTGCAGCCCCAGTTGCCGCAACTCGCTTCCTTGTGCGACTTGATCGATCTTTCAGAGGAGGCGGCCCCCGAGCATTTCCACCTGGCCGTTCAGTCGGCGAGCCGCGACCGGCAAATCGACGGGGTGCTGGTCATCTATTCACCCAAATCGGGCGTCGATGCCACGGCGGTCGCGCAGGCACTCGTCGAGATCAAGCGCCACATGAGCAAGCCGCTGCTCTCGTGCTGGATGGGCGACAGCTCAGTCGTGGCAGCGCGCGCGGTTCTGGTTGGCGCCGCCATCCCCACCTTTCGTACGCCCGAGGCGGCTGTCGGGGCGTTTGGCAACATCGCCTCGTTTTATCAAAACCAGCAGTTGCTGCAGCAAACCCCGCCGCCGCTCAGCACGCTGGTCAAGCCTGACATCGAGGGCGCGCGGCTGGTGATTGAAGGCGTACTGGCCGAGCGGCGCAAAGTGCTCACCGAAATGGAATCGAAGACGCTGCTCGCTGCTTTTCATATTCCGGTGACCAACACGATTCTCGCGCGCAGCCCGACCGAGGCGATGATGATTGCCACGCAGCTCGGGTTCCCCGTGGCCCTCAAGATCGACTCGCCTGATGTGAGCCACAAGTCGGATGTGCAGGGTGTGGCGCTGAACATCATGAACGGCGCAAACGCGCGCGATGCGTATGCCGACATGGTCCAGCGGGTCAAGCAACTGCTGCCCAACGCCCGAATCAACGGCGTGACGGTGCAAAAGATGGCGCGCGCCAGGCGCGGCCGCGAGGTGTGCATCGGTCTGGTCAGCGACGACCCTTTTGGTCCGGTGATCACCTTTGGCGCCGGCGGCACGATGATTGAACTCATTGACGACCGCGCAATGGAGCTGCCGCCACTGAACCAGTTCCTGGCACGTCAGCTCATCGAGCGTTCACGCGTCGCCGAGACTCTGGGCGAATGGCGCGGCGCAACGGCGATAGATCGCAATGCCCTGGAGCAGGTGCTGCTGCGCGTGTCTGAAATGGTGTGCGAGCTGCCGCAGCTGCGTGAAATGGACATCAACCCACTCATCGTTGATGAGTCTGGCGTGGTTGCCGTAGATGCTCGCATCGTCGTCGACCACGCCGTGCATGCCAGCGGCAGCGCCGCGTTTTACAGCCACCTTGCCATCCTGCCGTATCCGGCGCGCTTGCGCCAGGTCTGGCCGCTCAGCGGCGGCGGTGAATACACGATTCGCCCGATCCGGCCTGACGATGCGCAGATGCTTCAGGCGCTCACCCAAAGTCTGTCAGCAGAGAGTCGGTATTTCCGATTTATCTCGTCCATGGCGCAGCTACCACCTTCCATGTTGGCGCGTTTCACCTTGATCGACTACGACCGGGAAATGGCTCTGGTGGCGGTGTTCAAGCAACGCGCACCGGGCGCGGACGGCGAAATGGTGGAGACCGAGCGGGTCATTGGCGTGTCGCGCTACATCACCAACCCGGATCGCAGCAGCTGCGAATTTGCCCTGGTGGTAGCCGACGATTTCAGCGGTCGTGGCCTGGGCTCACGCCTGATGCTGAGCATCATGGACGTGGCGCGCGAGCGTGGTTTGAGTGAAATCGAAGGGCTGGTGCTCGCCAACAACCCCGGCATGCTCAAGCTGATGCGCAGCCTGGGGTTCAGTGTGAAGGTCTTCCCGGAAGACCCCGACTTCAAGCTGGTCAGCCACGCGCTCTGAGTCTGCGCGGTTCAGCCGATGGTCATGAGACTGGCGTTGCCGCCGGCTGCGGCGGTATTCACGCTGAGTGAGCGCTCCAGCACCAGGCGATCCAGATCGATCGCCGTTTCGCCTGGTGCCAAGCCCTGCAACAGAACAATCGCCCCTGAACGCATGGCCAGCCGCTCGCAACTGCGCTGCAATTCGGCGCCGGTGCCATGTTGCAGCACCACATCAAGTTGCGGCGCGTCCAGCACCTCAGCCGTTGCCAAGGCAATTTGCTGCTGTACCGTCGCAGGCAGCTGTTCGCGCAAATGGGTGGCAGCGTTTCCTTGCCACAGAGCTTGGGAACCCACGGCGAGTACTGCGGCGAGTTGCGTGAGCAAGTCATCTTCCCGCGAGGCCAGACAAGCCGTGATCGCGCGCGGCAGCACAGAGTAGACATTGCGCTCGCCGGTGGGGCCAGGCAACGCCTGTGCAATGCCGGTGGGCGACTGCGCTGCGAACCGTTGGCAGCTTGCTGCGAGCGCGGAGCGCCCGGTGGTGGTGGCCCATTGCTGCAAGGCGCTCAGCGCAGGTCGCGCAGTGGGCGCGTCCTCTGCACCGGCATCGCAGATCGCGCTACGGGCACTGCCCGGTGCTTGCGCGACCAGCCTGCGCAGGTACAGCGGCCCGCCTGCCTTGGGGCCGGTGCCCGACAGGCCTTCGCCCCCAAAGGGCTGCACACCGACCACGGCGCCCACCATGTTGCGGTTCACGTAAGTGTTGCCGGCATGGGCGCTTGCCGACACCTGCGCGATGGTTTCATCGATGCGCGTGTGCACGCCCAGCGTCAGGCCATAGCCGGTGGCGTTGATGTCATCGAGCAAGCGGGGCAGGGCGCTGCGCGCATAGCGCACTACGTGCAGCACGGGGCCAAACACCTCGCGCTCCAGTTGCTGAATGCTGTGCAGCTCAATCAGCGTGGGCGAGATGAAAGTACCTGCGCCAGCCTGCGCGGCGTCGTGCGACTGAAACACGGTGCAGCCGCGCGCGCGCATGGCCTCGATGTGCGCCTGGATACCCGCCTGCGCCTCGGCGTCGATGACAGGGCCGACGTCGGTCGCCAGAAGCGCCGGGTTGCCTAATTGAAGTTCGCGCATCGCGCCGCGCAGCATGGGCAGCAGGTGCGGGGCGGCGTCTTCCTGTATGCACAGCACGCGCAGCGCCGAGCAGCGCTGGCCGGCGCTGTCGAAGGCCGACGCCAGAATGTCGGTGACCGCTTGTTCGGCCAGCGCCGAGGAATCGACCACCATGGCGTTCTGGCCGCCGGTTTCGGCGATCAGCGTCACCGGCTGGCCGGCGCGGTTCAACCGTCCCGCCAGCGTTTGCTGGATTGCCCGAGCCACCTGGGTGGACCCTGTGAACACCACGCCCATCACGCGCCGGTCTTGCACCAGTGCTGCGCCCACGGTTTCGCCACGGCCGGGAAGCAACTGCAGCGCGGCGCGTGGCACCCCCGCCAGGTGCAGCAGCCGAACCGCCTGCGCGGCCACCAGCGGGGTTTGTTCGGCAGGCTTGGCCAGCACGCAGTTGCCGGCGGCAAGCGCGGCGCATACCTGCCCGGTAAAAATGGCAAGCGGGAAGTTCCAGGGGCTGATGCACACCACCGCGCCCAGCGATTGCGCTTGCGCCTGCCCTGGTGCTGCGCTGAGCGTGCTGCTGGCTTGCACTGCGTAGTAGCGCAGGAAATCAATCGCCTCGCGCACCTCTGCAATCGCATTGGCGGCGCTCTTTCCGGCCTCGCGCACCAGCAGGGCGATGAGGCTTGGCATGGCGGCCTGCATCAGGTCGGCAGCGCGCAGCAGGGTCTGGGCGCGCTCCGCCGCCGGGGTGTCTTGCCACGCCTGAGCGCCGGCTTGGGCGAGCTCCAGTGCTTGCGACACCTCTTGCAAACTCGCTTCCTGCACCTCGCCTACGCGGTCGCTGGCGTCCGCCGGGTTGCGTACGGCTTGCTGCGGGCCTGGGGCCACCTCTACGGCCAGCAGTGGCGCGGCCTGCCAGAGCTGCGCGCGCGAGGCATCCAGTGCGGCGCTCAGCTCCGCCAGCACGGGTTCGCTGGCCAGGTCGAGGCCCGCCGAGTTGCGCCGTGCGGCGCCAAACATCGCCAGTGGGTGCGCGATGCGCGGGTGTGGCAGTCCTGCAGCCCCTTCGACCAGGGCCACAGCATTCACTGTGTCGACCGGGTCCTGCACCAGTTCGTCCAGCGCGATGCTCGCGTCGGCAATGCGGTTCACAAAAGACGTGTTGGCGCCGTTTTCCAGCAGGCGACGCACCAGGTAGGCGAGCAGGGTTTCGTGCGTGCCCACCGGGGCATAGATGCGACACGGCCGGCCCAGGCCTCCTTCGCTGCCTGGACGTACGACCTGTTCGTACAAAGGCTCTCCCATGCCGTGCAAGCATTGGAATTCGTATTGGTCGGGCCGGTAGCTGGCTGGGTCGGCCATTTCGAAAATGGCGGCCAGCGTGTGGGCGTTGTGGGTAGCAAACTGCGGGAACACCGCGTCAGGCGCAGCCAGCAGCTTGCGGGCGCAGGCAATATAGGAAACATCGGTGTGGGCCTTGCGGGTGTAGACCGGGAAGTCGCTCAAGCCATCGACCTGCGCACGCTTGATTTCGCTATCCCAATACGCTCCTTTTACCAGCCGAATCATCAAGCGACGCTGTGTCTGGCGCGCCAGGTCAATGAGCGCATCCACCACGGCAGGGCAACGCTTCTGGTAGGCCTGGATGACAAAGCCCAGGCCGTTCCAGCCGGCCAGCGCAGGCTCCTTGCACAGGCGCTCCAGCAGTTCCAGCGAGAGTTCCAGCCGCTCGGTTTCCTCGGCGTCGATGTTCAGGCCAATGTCGTAGCCACGCGCCTGGGTGGCCAGCGACAGCAAAGTGGGATACAGCTCGTCGTGCACGCGCCGGGCCTGGGCGCGCACATAACGTGGATGCAAGGCCGAGAGCTTGATCGAGATACCCGGGCCGGCGTAAATGCCGCGACCCGCCGCTGCGCGCCCGATGGCGTGAATGGCGGTTTCGTAGGCGTTTCGGTAGCGCTCGGCATCGCGCTGCGTGAGGGCAGCTTCGCCCAGCATGTCATACGAAAAGCGAAAGCCCGCCGCTTCGCGTGCACGGGCGTTGGCCAAGGCCTCCTTGATCGTCTCTCCGGTGACGAATTGCTCGCCCATCATGCGCATCGCCATGTCCACGCTTTTGCGAATCAGCGGCTCGCCGCCCTTGACCGTGAGGCGTTTGAGGAGGGACGACAGCGTATTTTCACTGTGCGTTGCCACCAGTTTGCCGGTAAGCAGCAAGCCCCAGGTGGCGGCATTGACGAACAAGGACGGGCTTTTGCCCAAATGCGCTTCCCACTGGCCAGTGCCGATCTTGTCGCGAATCAGCGCGTCGCGTGTCGCCTTGTCAGGAATGCGCAGCAAGGCCTCGGCCAGGCACATCAGCGCCACGCCTTCCTGCGACGACAGGGAGAACTCTTGCAGCAAGCTCTGCACCACACCGGCGCGCCCAGTGCTGCCCTTGCGCTCGCGCAGCCTGCCGGCGAGGCGGTGGGCGAGGGTGTGCACGCGTTGCGTGGTGGCGGTGTCGCTGCGGGCCAGCAGTAGCAGGGGCGCAAGCGCCTCGGGTTCTGGCGCGCGGCACAGTGCCTGCAACGCGTCGTATGCAAATGTGCCTGGGACGGGACGGGGCGCGAAGGTTTCGGGAGAAAGCATGGGTGGCCGGCTCGAGTGAATTGGGAACGCTAAATCATGCTGGAAGGTCGAGCGA
>JAUCDU010000179.1:0-5953 GCA_034674825.1 Giesbergeria sp. | reverse complement strand
GCAGCGCGTGGCTGGTGTTGTTGATGTCTTCGCTGGTGCAGGCGAAGTGCACGAATTCGGCCGCCTTTTCCAGCTCGGGGCGCGCTTCGAACTTCGCCTTGATCCAGTATTCCACCGCCTTCACGTCGTGGTTGGTGGTTTTCTCGATCTCCTTGATGTCGGTCGAGTCGGCTTCCGAGAAATTTTTGACCAAGCCCAACAGGTAGGCGCGCGCGCCGGTGGTCAGTGGCTTGAATTCGGCAAAGCCGGCGTCCGAAAGCGCAATGAACCACGCCACTTCGACCTGCACGCGCCGCTGCATGTAGCCATGTTCGCTCATGATCGGACGCAGGAGGGCAAGTTTGGCGGCGTAGCGACCGTCGAGCGGTGAGAGTGCAGTAATGGACGAGGCGTTCATGGGGGCCAATTGTAGGCGGGGGGCCACACCTTACAGCGGTCGTCAGAAGGGCTCGATAGAATGACCTGCGCCTGCCAATTTGGCCCAGACAAGTGCAAATTTGCACCAGGAACCCACCATGAAACTCATCGGATCGACCACCAGTCCCTACGTGCGCAAAGTACGCATCGTGATGGCTGAGAAAAAGCTCGACTACCGCTTGGTCGAGGAAAACGTCTGGGCAGCGGATACGACCATCGCCGCGGCGAACCCGCTGGGCAAGGTACCTTGCCTGGTGATGGAAGGCGCCGAAGCGATGTTCGATTCGCGCGTCATCGTCGAATACCTCGATACGCTCTCGCCCGTCGGCAAGCTGATCCCGGCAACGGGGCGCGAGCGCGCCGAGGTCAAAACCTGGGAGGCCTTGGCCGATGGCCTGCTTGACGCCGCCATTCTGGTGCGCCTGGAGCGCACCTTTGCCGGCCGCAGCGAAGCACAGCGCAGCCAAATGTGGATCGACCGGCAGCTTGCGAAGGTGGATGCGTCGCTGCGCGCCATGAGCCTGGGCCTGGGCGAAAAAGCCTTCTGCAGTGGCGTCCACTTCAGCCTCTCGGACGTGGCCGTGGGCTGCGCATTGGGCTGGCTTGAGTTTCGCTTTCCTGAAATTGCCTGGCGTGCCGAATACGCCAACCTCGCGCGCCTGCAGGACAAGCTCGCGGCGCGCGCGAGCTTTGCCGACACCGCGCCGTCTTAGCCTGCCGGCAATCAGCTGCGCGCCCGGCGCTTGAGCCAGCGCATTAGCGTGCCCAGCAAGGGCAGCTTTTCGTACAGTTCCTCAGCTGCGTCCCAGTAGTCGCGGTGCAGTGCGATACGCCCCGCCTCGTCAAACACCAGTTGCGAGGCGCCGCGAACCACCTGCTGCTGTCCGCGCTTGAAGCGGCGCATCTGGAAGCAGAAATCCCAAGTCAAGAAACATGTAGAGCCTTGCAGCACGCGGCCGGTGACCACAAAGTGCGGCGCGTCCAGCGTGGCAAACATGTGCTCGAAGACGGCGCCAATGGCGCGCAGGCCCTGCACCTCGTTGAACGGGTCTTTGAACCTTGCGTCCGGCGCGTAGATCAGGTCCAACGCCGCGAGGTGGGCAGGCTCAAGATGCTCGAAAAAAGCCACTGCGCGGGCCATGGCGTCTTGCGGTGTGAGGGCGCCCGGTTTCATACCTGCCCCGTGAGCCGGCGTACCACCGGGAAGAACAGCGCATAAGGCAGCAGGCGCAGCAGCTTCATCACAAGCGTGAAGCGGCGCGGGAAATCAATCTCGAACTGTCCGCGTTCCCAGCCGCGCACGATGGAGCGTGCTGCAGCCTCGGGCGTGATCAGCGCCGGCATCGGAAACGGATTGCCTTCGGTGAGCGGCGTATCTACGAAACCGGGGTGCACCACGCTCACCCCCACGCCTTTGGCGTGCAAATCCAGGTACAGCGCCTCTGCCAGATTGGTCAAAGCCGCCTTGGTAGGTCCATAGGCCAGGCTATTGGGTAAGCCGCAAAAGCCCGCAACGCTGCTGACGAGGCAGATGTGAGCCGGGGCGCTGGCTGCAGCCGCTGCCTGAGCGGCGGGGAGCACAGCGGCCAAAAAATGCAGCGCTCCCCGGTAGTTGACATCGTCGTGGCGCAGCATGCTGGCCAGATCGAAATCGGTTGCCTGCTGGCCTTCGTAGAACCCGGCGCAGTAGCAAACGAGGTGCAATGGGCCGGCTTCCAGCAAGACGTCCGCCGCCGCCTGCACCGACCGTGCATCGGTGCTGTCCAGCGCTACGGCAAAGCTGCCAGGATGCGCTTGCGTGAAGCTGTCCAATGCCGCTTCGCCCCGGGCTGATACCACCACCTGCGCGCCGCGCGCATGCAGCAGCGCGGCGGTGGCGCGGCCGATGCCGGTCGATGCGCCCACTATCCAGACGCGGCGCCCGGCCCATTCGGTGATGCGAGGGTTCAGGCTCATGGTGCGCGCTTGGTAAACGACAGGGTCAAATCGCCCAGATGCACGCCAAATTTGCTCATGCGTGCGCGGTTGAGCATGACGCGCTCGTCCATCTGGTACATCCAGTCGTCTAGCTGCACCTCGTAGGTGCGGCCATCCACCGGCAGATTGAGCGTGTAGTTCCAGTGGAAGGCGTTGCCCGCCACTTGCCCGCTGGCTTCGCCCACCACATCGGCGGCGGTGCCGGTGTAGCGGCCGCCCGGTTGGCGGCGCAGGTGCCAGATGCGCTGCTCGGTTTTGCCGTCCGAATAGGTGAAGCGCTCGTCCAGTGTGCCTTCGTCCCCCTGCCAACTGCAGACCATCACCACGGTAAAGCGCCGCACCACCTGGCCGCTGCGGTCCTGGAAGATGCCCCAGGCGTCGAGCGTGCCGTTGAAGTACTGCGTGAGGTCGAGCACCGGCTTTTCGGCCGAGTAGTCGGCCAGCTTTTGCGAGCCGCAGCCTTGCAGCAGCAGCGGGGCGGCCAGGGCGGCGCCCAGCCAGTGGCGTCTTTGCATCATGTGGGTTTCCTTTGAAGAGGTGCGGGCGCAGCGCCGTGCGGCCGCAGCACCAAGGCGTACAGGGCTGCGGCGGCTGCCAGTTTGAGCAGGCAGGGCAGCACCGCATACGCGAAGCTCAGCGTCTGCAGGGCAGCGGGGTTGCGCGCGCCCGGTGCGTAGCCGAGCGCCGCGAGCAGCGGCAAAGCCAGGCCTGCGGCCAGCGCCAGGTTGAGTTTGGCCGCCAGGTTCCACCAGCCAAAGTAGGCGCCTTCGTGCTGGCGGCCACCGCCTTGCGCTGCGGCCACGCCCGCCAGCAGCGCGCTGGGCAGGGCGAGGTCAGCACCCAGCGCCGCGCCCGAGAGCGCGCAGACCACCAAAAAAGCTGCCGAGTCGCCGTCGCCCATCAGCGCCGTCCAGGCAAACGCCGCCACCGCCAGCAGCATGCCAGCGAGCCAGCTGCGCGCCAGACCCCAGCGCGCCACCGCGCGCAGCCACAGCGGCATGGACAGCGCTGCGCAAAGAAAATAGGTGGCGAGAAACCACGGCTCTTGCAACGCGGGCGCTTGCAGCACGTCTTGCACGAAGAACAGCACCAGCGTCGCCGGAATGGCGCTGGCAATGCCGCTGGTCACAAACACCAGCAGCAGGCGGCGGAAGGCTTTGTTCTGCCAGGGTTGCCACAGCGAGGTGTTCGATTCCTCCGGTGTGGGCGCGGCGGGAAAGGGCCTCGGCGCGCGCGTCCACCCCCACCAGCCCAGCAGGAGCAGCGCGCAAAACGCCGCCAGCGTCGCCGGCAAGCCGGCCAGCAGGGGCAGCATGGAGGCCAGCACCACGCCGACCAAACCCGCCGATTCGCGCCACGCCATGATGCGGCCGCGCTGCAATTCCGTCTGGCCCAGCCGCGCGCCCCAGGCCTGGTGGCTGATGCCGAGCTGGCTCCAGGCTGCGCTGGTCAGCACCAGGGCGACCAAGGCCCAGGCCGCCAGCGCGGCCGGCGAGCGCGGCAGCGGGAACCATAGCGCCGCCATGCCCAGCGCCAGTATCAAAGCCGAGAGCGCGCTCGCCGCCAGGCTCCAGCGCGCCGGGCCGCTGCCCAGCTTGTCGGCCAGGCGCCCGAGCAGGGGGTCGGTGAACGCATCGAACGCCCTTGCCGCCAGCAGCACCGCGCCCAGCGTCGCCAGCGGCATGCCGAAGTCGCGTGCGTACAGGTTGGGCAGCAGCACATACAGCGGCAGCGCAGCAAACGCCAGCGGCAGGGCCAGCAGGCTGTAGCTGGCCAACTGGCGGCGGCTGAATGCGGCGGGCTGGGACATGAAAACGCGCAGGGTTTACGGCGCAGCCAGCAGCGCCGCGCGCAGCGTGGGCTCAGAGCTTTGCGGCGAGAGCCAGATGCCAAAGAACAGGCGCGCAAACAGCGGGTCGTCGATGCTTCCGAGCGCCTTGTCGTTGTAGACGAAATGCGCCCCTTCTCCCGGTTCGTACACGCCCACCAGTCGGTCGCCCGCCGCCACGTCGGGCAGCAGCGCGGCAAGCTTGGCCTGCCAGCGGGCGGCCTGCGCCGCGGGCACGGTTTGCTGGCGCTGCATCTCTTCAATCGAGCGCTGGGCAATGGCTTCGGCCGAGAAGCCGCGCGCGTAGCGCAGCTCCAGGGCGAGCGCGTGCTGCGCCCAGTGGGTTGGCGCAAAGCCTGGCCGCACCCACAGCGTCGCCTGGTACACCTCCAGCCCCAGGAAGCGCAGCGTGCCGCGGCCCGAGAGCTGGGTTCCCGCCAAGGGCGCATCGGCAGCGGCACTGGCGAGCGCCGTGCCGAAGAAAAACAAGAGAAATAGGCCTCTAGCGCTTATGCAGTAAGCGCTAGCAGCTATCTTTTTCATGGTTCCGCTTTGTGCAAGCTGTACTGCACCACGTCGATGTCGCCCATGGCAAACGCGGCTTCGCAATAGGCCAGGTAGAACTCCCAGATGTGCAGGAAGCGCGCGTCAAAGCCTTGGCGCAGAATCTGCGCGCGCTCGGCCATGAAGCGCTCGCGCCAGCGTTTCAGCGTCTCGGCGTAGTCGGCACCGAAAGCCAGCTCCTCGGTCACGGTGAGGCCTGCGGCCTCGGCTTCGCGGCGGAACTCGCGCGGGCAGGGCAGGCAGCCGCCGGGGAAGATGTACTGCTGGATGAAGTCGGTCGAGCCGATGTAGCGCTCGAACAGCCGGTCGTCGATGACAATGCTCTGGATGCACGCCCGCCCGCCGGGTTTGAGCAGTTTGGCCACGGTCTGAAAGTAGGTCGGCCAGTATTCGCGGCCGACGGCCTCAATCATTTCGATGGAGCAAATCGCGTCAAACGGCGCGTCGTCAATGTCGCGGTAGTCCTGCAGGCGCAGGTCGTGCTGCGCGGCGGGGACGCCGAGGCGCTTCAGCCGTTGCTGGGCAAACGCCAGTTGCTCGGTCGACAGCGTGACGCCGGTGACGCTGGCGCCAAACTCGGTCGCCGCCATTTCCGCCAGCGCACCCCAGCCGCAGCCAATCTCCAGCACCCGCTCGCCCGCTTGCACACGGGCTTCGCGCAGCGCGCGGCGCACCTTGGCGTGCTGGGCGGCGTGCAAATCCTGCGTCGGCTCGGGGCCGGAAAACAGCGCCGACGAGTAGTTCATCGTCTCGTCCAGCCAGCGCTGGTAGAAGGCATTGCCCAGGTCGTAGTGGGCGTGGATGTTCTTCTTGCTGCCGGCGCGGGTGTTGCGGTTAAGCAGATGGCGCAGGCGGGACACCAGGCGCCCGGCCCAGTTGCCGTAGACCACGGTTTCCACCGCGTGCCGGTTGGCGATAAAGAGCTTGAGCAGGTCGGTCAGATGCGGCGTGCTCCAGTCGCCGGCGATGTAGCCCTCGGCAAAGCCGATGTCGCCCGAGCGCAGCGCCGCGCCGCAGACCTTCCAGTTGTGCAGCACGATGGCGGCGTGCGGCGCGCCGCCCGGGCCGAAATGGCGCAGAGCGCCGTCCGGCAGTTGCAGCGTCAGGCTGCCATGCTGCAGGCGCGTGAGCAGGCGCAGCACGGTGCGCGCCGCAGCGGGGATGCCT
>JAUCDU010000178.1:0-5965 GCA_034674825.1 Giesbergeria sp. | reverse complement strand
GCCAAGGCCGCTGCCGACAAGGCCGCCGCAGACGCTGCAGCTCCTGCGAAGTAAGCCAAGTGTGAAATCAGCGGCTGCCCAGGCCGCCGCTACAAGAAAAGCCCCGAGCGTTTCGCCGGGGCTTTCTTGTTTCAGCCACCACCTTTCAGTCGCTGACGGGAACCCACGAAGTTCCAAGGCCAGGCTCCGCCACCAGTATGTCGCGGGGACTCCAGCCGAGTGTTTGGGCAAACAGCGCGCGCACCAGTTCAGGGTGGTTGTTGCGCTCGCTCAGGTGCGCAGCCACGACGCGCGTGAGTTGTCTGTGGGTAAGCGCCGCGAGCATGCCGCGTGCCTGCGCATTGGACAGGTGCCCCCAGTCGCCACCCACTCGCTGCTTGAGAAATGCAGGGTAGGCCGATTGCGCGAGCAGATCTGTGTCGTGGTTGGCTTCCAGCAACAGCGCATGGCAGCCCGCGAGCTGCTCCAGCACATGCGCGCTAGCGTGGCCAAGGTCGGTCGCCATGCCGAAACGGCTCTGCCCATCGCTACAGCGCAATTGCAGTGGTTCGCGCGCGTCGTGCGGTACCGTGAAGGGACGTGCTTCAAATGCGCCAAGGTCGATCGAGTCACCGTCGCGCACCAGGTGCAGCAAGCGGCCCAGTGCCGGACTGCCGATGGCGGCGTGCGTTCCCTGGCTCATCCATACCGGGATCTGGTGCTGCTGTGCGAATGCGGCGGCGCAGCCGATGTGATCAGAATGCTCGTGGGTAACGAAAACGGCATGGATATCGCTGCAGGCCAGGCCGGCGCGCGCCAGCCGCTTTGCAAGCTGGCGCAGTCCGAAACCGCAGTCGACCAGCAAGCGCTGCGAAGTCGCGCCGCTCGTGCCCTCCACTACCGTGGCATTGCCTGAGCTACCACTGCCCAGGCTGCAAAAACGCAGCACTGCGCGTGCGCTTACTTCAGGTCGTCGGCGATGACGCGCACGATGCGGGCGGCGTTCTCCGAGTTCTCCGGGGCGCCGCTTGCGTCCAGTACCGACACCACGCTGGCATTGCCTTCGCTGCGTACCACGATGCGGTATTTGAGCGGAGGTGTCGCCGATTTCGAACTGCCAAACACGCCCAAGATCTTGCCGAAGAAGCCGGGCTCCTTCTGGTCGGTGCCCGGAGCGACATAGCGCACGAAGTAAACACCTTGGCTGCGGTCGCGGTCTTCGACCGTGAAGCCCGTGCGGTCAAGCGACAGGCCGACGCGGCGCCACGCACGCTCGAAGCCCTCGTCAATCTGCACCACCGGCACGCCGCCCTGGCTGGCCACCCGCACCGTTGCGGTTTTGGGCGCCGAGGCGGTCGCGGCGCGGGCTTGTTCAGCCGGAACGCCCAGCTTGACCATCATGCGGCGCAAGAATTCGACCTCCAGTTCCGGGTCGGACGGACGCGGTTGCCAGACGGTGGATTCTTTGGTGGCGCTGTTGTAGACCTCGATCATGCCGCGGTGGCTGACGTAAATTTCGGTACTGCCGTCCGCACGGCGCTCCAGGCGGGTGCGGAACTTGTCGCGCTCGCCGGTGGAGTAGAGGTTGTCAAGCACCTTGCCCAGCATCGAGCGGATGAAGTCCTGCGGAATTTTGGCCCGGTTTTCTGCCCAATCGGTTTCCATGATGCCGAGGTTCATCTGGTCCAGCGACAGCGTAAAGCCGTTCTCCAGCCAGAAATCGCGCACCGGGTCCCAGAGCTTGTCGACCGGGCGCTGCACCACCAGCCAGCGCTGGTCGCCATTGCGCTCGATCCGCACGTCGCCGATGCGGATCGCTGCAGCGTCGCTGCCGGGCGTCTGCGCGGCCTTGCCGGCTTCCATCGCATTGGCAGAGACCACGCCGCCCGGTACGGTGTAGCGCGTATCGCGCGACAGTTGCTGCAGGTCGGGCGGTACTTCAAGCGTCTTGCCCTTGCTGGCGCTTTTGTAATCGATGCGGTCGCCTTCGAGCACGGAGCAGGCAGACAACGCGATGGCCATGCCCAGAAGGCCGATTCGTGCAGCAGTTTTCACGCGGAAAATCCTCTTTTAGATGCTTAGAGCAGGCCGCTGGCGCGCAGCGCGCCTTCAACAACGGCTTCGTTGCGAGTATCGAGTGGCGTCATGGGAAGGCGAAGCGTGCCGCCGCAGCGGCCCAGCCGTGCCAGCGCCCACTTCACCGGGATCGGGTTGGCTTCGACGAACAGCTGCTTGTGCAGCGGCATCAGGCGAAACTGGATGTCCATGGCAGTGCGGATGTCGCCGGCCAGCGCCGCTACGCACAGCTCGTGCATCAGGCGCGGCGCCACGTTGGCGGTGACGCTGATGTTGCCGTGGCCGCCGCACAGCATCAGGGCGACCGCTGTCGGGTCGTCGCCGGAGTAAATGGCAAAGTCCTTGGGCAGATCGCGAATCAGCCACTGCGCGCGCTCGATGTTGCCGGTCGCTTCCTTGACGCCGACGATGCCCGGCACCTGCGCCAAGCGCAGCACCGTGTCGTGCAGCATGTCGCCAACCGAGCGGCCGGGCACGTTGTAGAGCACGACGGGCAACTCGCCGGTGGCCTCGGCAATCGCTTTGAAGTGCTGGTACAGGCCTTCTTGCGTGGGCTTGTTGTAATAAGGCACGACCTGCAACTGGCTGTCGGCGCCAACGCCTTTGGCAAAGCGCGCCAGTTCAATCGCTTCCTTGGTCGAATTGGCGCCGCAGCCTGCCATCACCGGCACGCGGCCCGCCGCCTGCTCGACGCTGACGCGGATGATTTCGCAGTGCTCTTCGACGTCCACCGTGGGCGATTCGCCCGTGGTGCCGACGACGCCAATGCAATCCGTGCCTTCGGCAATGTGCCAGTCGATCAGTTTGCGCAGGCTCCCATAGTCCACGCTGCCGTCTTCGTGCATGGGCGTGACGAGGGCGACGATGCTGCCGGTAAGGAGCTGGCTGGGAGAGGTCATGTCGGCTGGAAAAAATCGCAAAGAAGCATTCTAGCGGGGGACGCCTGTCGGTCGTTCACCGATTCTCAGGCTGGCGGGTGTAGCGGGCTGCGCAGTAGCGCATTGTCATCGCCCGGTGCGCGTACCGCTGCGATGCGCTGCACAAAGCGTTCAGGTTGGGCAAGCGTGCCATTTTCGTAGGCCACGATGTACAGACCCTCGCAGGCGCGCAGCAGTTCCCCCGGTGCCAGCAGAAAGTCGGGGTTCGCCGGCCGGCCGACCGTTTCGTTGCCTTGTGCAAACGTCTCGTAGAGCAGCACACCGCCCGGCGCCACGCTGGCGACGATGTTCGCCAGCAGCGCACGCCAGAGGTAGTTGGTGACAACCACGGCGCCAAACTGCCGACCTGGCAGCGGCCAAGGGGCGGCTTCCAGGTCGCAGGCCAGCGTCTCGCCAAACGCGGCGGCGCTCTGCAAAGCTGGCTGCGCGCGGTCCAGCCCCAATACGGCGTGGCCGCGTGCTGCAAACCACTGCATGTGCCTGCCCGTGCCGCAGGCCACGTCCAGCACCGGCGCCCCCGGAGGCACCAGGTGCGACCAGCGGCGGATCCATTCGGAAGCATCAACAGACGACATGGAGATTAGAAAAAATCATAGCTACTCGCGCTTACTGGATAAGCGCTGGAGGCCATTTTGGCACTAAAAACAAGCCCAAGCCTGGTCCGCCAGCATCACCAGAAAGTCCGGGCGCTGGTAGAGCGCAAACACCGCTACCAGAAGCAGCAGCGCCGCAGCCCAGGCAACGGCGCGGCGCAGGCGCGTGCGCGCCGGGGCGACAGGTTTTGGCTGGGCGGCCATCATGCGGGCTGGGCGGCAGCGCCGCGCGCAATGGGGTGCTCGCGCACCGGGATATTGATGAGGCCGGCAAGCACGCCCAAGCCAATCGCCAGCATCCAGACCACGTCGTAGCTGCCGGTGGTGTCGTACAGGTAGCCGCCCAGCCAGACACCCATGAAGCTGCCGACCTGGTGGCTGAAGAACACGAAGCCGCCCAGCATGGAGAGGTGCTGCACGCCAAAAATCTGCGCCACGGCAGCGTTCGTCGGTGGCACGGTGGACAGCCACAGCGCGCCCATCACGGCCGAGAAGAGGTACACGGACATCGGCGTCAGTGGCGCCAGCAGAAAGACGGTGATCACCACGGCGCGGGTGAAGTAGATGAACATCAGGATATGCCGCTTGGCCATGCGCTGACCGAGCGCGCCCGAGATGTAGGTGCCAAACACATTGAACAGGCCAATCAGCGCCAGCGAGTAGCTCGCCACTTGGGGCGAGAGCCCATGGTCACGCAAATAGCTGGGCATGTGCACGGCGATGAACACCACCTGGAAGCCGCAGACAAAGTAGCCGGCGGTGAGCATCAGAAAGCTGGGGTAGCGCAGCGCCTCGGACAGCGCCTCGCCAATGCCCTGCTTGCGCTCGAGCGATGCCGCTGCAGCAAAGCGGGGTTCGCGCAGCCAGAACGCCAGCGGCACGATCACCAGCACCATCGCGGCGAGCACCAGCAGGGCTTCCTTCCAGCCCAGCGCAGCGATCAGAAAGCCTTCGGTCGGCACCATCAGGAACTGGCCAAACGAACCCGCCGCCGCCGCCACGCCCATGGCCCACGAGCGCTTGTCTGCCGGCACCTGGCGGCCAATCACGCCGTAGATCACCGCGTAGGTGGTGCCGGCCTGCGCCGCGCCAATCAGTACGCCAGTCGTCAGGGCAAACAGCGTTTCGGTGGGCGAGAGCGCCATGCCGACCAGGCCCAGTGCGTACAGCACCGCGCCACCAATCAGCACCCGGAAAGCGCCAAAGCGGTCGGCTGCCATGCCGGCGAAAACGCCGATCAGGCCCCAGGAGAGGTTCTGAATCGCCAGGGCCAGCGCGAAGGATTGGCGCGTCCAGCCCATCTCCTGCGTGATCGGCTGCAGCCACAGGCCAAAGCCGTGGCGAATGCCCATGGACAGGGTCACCACGGCAGCGCCGCAGGCGAGTACCTGGAACATCGAGAGTCTGGGCGGCGCAGCGTGCATGGCCGCAAATGTAGCGATGTGCGCACAACGACGCAGACGCGCATGCGTCAACGAAGTCCGGAACCTGGTCTTTCATACAGTCCTACAATTCGCGCCCATGGCAGCCAAACCCTCTCCCGTTTCCAACAACGAATATTCCGAAGGCTCGATCCGCGTGCTCAAGGGCCTGGAGCCCGTCAAGCAGCGGCCGGGCATGTACACCCGCACCGACAACCCCTTGCACGTCATCCAGGAGGTGCTGGACAACTCGGCCGACGAAGCGCTGGCCGGATACGGCAAGAAGATCAAGGTCATCTTGCACACCGATGGCTCGGTCAGCGTGGAAGACGACGGCCGCGGCATCCCGTTCGGCCTGCACCCGGAAGAAAACGCGCCGGTGATCGAGTTGGTGTTCACGCGCTTGCACGCAGGCGGCAAGTTCGACAAAGGCAAGGGCGGCGCCTACAGCTTCTCCGGCGGCTTGCACGGCGTGGGTGTCAGCGTGACCAACGCGCTCTCCACGCGGCTCGAAGCGACGAGCTACCGGGAAGGCAAGGTGGCGCGGCTGGTGTTTTCGGCCGGCGACGTGATCGAGCCGCTCAGTACACAACCGCGAGGCGAGGGCGACCGCAAGCAGGGCACGACGGTGCGCGCCTGGCCCGACGCCAAATACTTTGAATCGAGCCACCTGCCGATGGCCGAGCTCACGCACTTGCTGCGCAGCAAGGCCGTGCTGATGCCCGGAGTCAGCGTCTCGCTCGTCAACGAGAAAACGCGCGACACGCAGACTTGGCAATACAAGGGCGGCCTGCGCGATTATTTGCAGCAGACGCTGAACGGCGAGCCGGTGATCCCGCTGTTTGAAGGCGAAGGCTTTGCCGACAGCAACCACGAGAGCTTTGCCGAAGGCGAGGGTGCTTCTTGGTGCGTGGCCTTCACCGAAGACGGCCAGCCGGTGCGCGAGAGCTACGTCAAC
>JAUCDU010000177.1:0-6012 GCA_034674825.1 Giesbergeria sp. | reverse complement strand
TCAACATGTTCTTTGGCGGCAAGCTCAAAAGCATGCCGCCCAAGCTGGTCAGCGACGACGGCAAGCATGTGGTGATCCGCCCGCTGGCCTTTGTGACCGAGAAAGACACGGCGCGCTGGGCTGCACAGCGCAATTTCCCCATCATTCCCTGCAACCTCTGCGGCAGCCAGGAGAACCTGCAGAGAAAGCAGGTCGGCGAGATGCTGCGCGACTGGGAAAAGCGCTTTCCCGGCCGCATCGAGAACATGTTCAACGCCTTGCAGAACGTGGTGCCCAGCCATTTGCTGGACGCAAATTTGTACGATTTCCGGAACGCTGTGGCCACCGGCGTATCGGACGACAATGGCGACAAGGCCTTTGACGCCGAAGACTTTCCCCCACCACCGGCCCTGCCGGGCCTGCAAGTGCTGCGGCTTGGCTAGGGCTTTTGCTCCAGGAGAAACGCCATGTTTGCACGCCTCTTTCTCGTCGTGTTCGCTGCCCTCACGCTCGCCGGTTGCGCGGTGCAGCGCACCGTGGACAGCCAGGTGCAGAGTTGGTCCACCCTCGCCGGCATGCCGCAGCCGCCGACCTACCGGCTCGAGCTGCTGCCGTCGCAACAGCAGGACCGCGCGTTCGATCCCATCGTGCCCATGGCCCATGCGGCACTGCAACGGGTCGGCCTCAAACCGGACCAGACCGCGCCCAAGCTGATTGCCGAAATCGGCGTGCGCACCGGCACGGCGTACATGGCAGGCCCTTGGTACCCCTATAGCCCCTGGGGCGGCTGGAACGCAGGTTTCGGCTGGGGCCACCACTCGGGCCTGCGCGCCGGCATGATGCTGCGGGAGATGCCGCCGCTGCTTTACCGCAACGAGGTCAGCGTGCTGCTGCGCGACGCGGCCACGCAAAAGACGGTCTATGAAACCTCGGCCAGCAATGAAGATGTGTGGACCGACGCGCCGCGCATCTTTGGCGTGCTGTTCGATGCGGCCCTGACCGGCTTCCCCGTGCCGCCTGCCGGGGCAAGGCAGATTCGCATCCCACTCGTTCCTGCTGTGGCGGCAACAACGCGCTGACGGCCCATGGACGCCACCCGCATCATCGCCATACGCCACGGCGAGACCGCCTGGAACGTCGATACCCGCATCCAGGGCCACCGCGACATTGCGCTCAACGACACCGGCCGCTGGCAGGCGGCACAGGTGGCGCGGGCGCTCTCTGGCGAAGCGATCGCGGCGGTGTACGCCAGCGACCTGCTGCGCGCGCACGCCACGGGCGCCGCCATTGCGCAGGCCGCCAGCGCCCCGCTGCACGCCGAGCCCGCCCTGCGCGAGCGCAGCTTTGGCCTGCTGGAGGGCCGCACGTTTGCCGAAATCGAGCTTGAATTGCCCGAGCAGGCGACGCGCTGGCGCAAGCGCGACCCGCATTTCGCCCCCGAGGGCGGCGAGAGCCTGACGCTGCTGCAAGCGCGCATTGCGGAGGTCACGGCAAGGCTGGCGGCGCGCCACCTGGGCGAGCAGATCGTGCTGGTGGCGCACGGCGGCGTGCTCGACGTGCTCTACCGCCTGGCGACCGGGCAGGCGCTGCAAGCGCCGCGCACTTGGTTGTTGACCAACGCGGCGGTGAACCGCTTGCTGTGGACGCCCGAGGCGCTCACCCTGGTCGGCTGGGGCGACACGCGACACCTGGACAGCGCGGCGCGCGAAGAAACCACCACCTGACGCCATGGCTTCCCGCGCCGGCCAGCCGCTCACTGCCGATTCCGGCGCCCCTCCCGAAGTCGCCAAACTTTCACTGCGGCAAAGCCTGTTGCACACCGTGCTGATCGGCCTGGCCACCTGGGCGCTGACCTGGCAGGCCGGCGCACTCACGCGCGCACACGTGCTGGTCTGGCTGCTGGCGCTGTGCGCCGCAGCGCTGGCGGCGGTGGCGGCGCGGCGCGGCCTGATTGCCAGCCTGCAGTTGTGGATGGTCGAAGCCAGCGCGCTGGCTGCGGCCACAGCCGCCACGGGTGCCTGGAACTGGCATTTGGCGTTCAAGCCCATGGCCATGGCGATAGCTATTATTTTTGTAGCTATTAGCGCTTACCAGTCAAGCGCTAGGGGCCAATTTGGCTCTAAATCCTGGTGGTTGCTGGGCGCCGCCCTGCTGTGCTCGCTCGGGGGTGACGTGGCCTTGATGCTGGAAGGCTTGTTCATCCCCGGTCTGGTCAGCTTCCTGCTGGCGCACCTTGCCTACATCGCCCTCTTTGCGCGCCGCGTGCGCTGGTTTGCGCACCGCGGCGCACTGCTCATCACGACAGGAATCGGCGCTGCCATGTACGCCTGGCTGTGGCAGGGCGGCCTGCCCGCCGAGCTGCGCGCCCCCGTGGCCGTGTACGTGCTGGTGATCGCGCTCATGGCGGCGCAGGCGCTCGGCCGCGCGGCCGAGCTGCAGACCGAGGCCGCACGCACCGTGGCGCTGGGCGCCTGCCTGTTCATGCTGAGCGACTCGGTGCTGGCGGTGGACCGTTTCGTCCAGCCGGTGCCGATGGCGATTCTGTGGGTGCTGATGACGTATTACGCAGCGCAGTTTTGCATCGTGCACGGCATGGTGCAGGCGCTCTGCGGCGCGCGCCGTCAAGCCGCGTCGGCCTGATTGGAGGGGTGCGCTTTTAGAAACGGCGCCAGCGCTTCGCAGTGCTCGGCGATGCGCCGAATGGTCGGGTACGGCGCCAGGTCCAGCCCAAAGCGGCGTGCGTTAAACACCTGCGGCACCAGGCAGCAGTCGGCCATGCCGGGCGTGTCGCCGTGGCAAAACTGCCCAGTGGGCGCGCCGGGGCGGGCGAGCATTTCCTCGAACGCCTCAAACCCGAGCGCAATCCAGTGGCTGGCCCAGGTCTTGCGCCCTTCCTCGCCCGCGCCCAGGGTGTCGCCAACGTAGTTGAGCACGCGCAGGTTGCCCAGCGGGTGCACATCGCAGGCGATGGTGTTCGCCAGCGCCCGCACCCGGGCCCGGTGAAGCGCGCCCTGCGGCAGCAGCGGCGATGCCGGGTAGGCCTCGTCCAGGTACTCCATGATGGCAAGCGACTGCGTGAGCACGGCATCGCCGTCTTGCAGCGCCGGCACCAGGCCTGCAGGGTTGACGGCCCGGTAAGCCGCTTGGTGTTGCTCGCCACCCCCCTTGAGCAGGTGCACCGCCACGGTTTCGTGCGCGAGGCCCTTGAGCGCCAGGGCGATGCGCAAGCGGTAGGAAGCAGAACTGCGGAAATAGCTGTAGAGCGTGAGCATGGCGACTGTGCTCCTCAGCCTGCCGGCTGGACCTGGCGCACCGTTTGCTCAATGGTGCCGAAGATGCTGGCGCCGGCGCCGTCCAGCATTTCGATGCGCACCCGGTCACCAAAGTGCAGGAAGTCCGTCGTCGGTTTGCCGCCTTCAATGGTTTCGTACATGCGCACTTCGGCCAGGCAGCAATAGCCGACGCCGCCGTTCGCAACGCTCGAGCCGTGCAGGCTGCCCTGCTTGTTCGACACCGTGCCCGAGCCAATGATGGAGCCGGCGCAGAGCGCGCGCGTCTTGGCGGCGTGCGCCATGAGCTGCGCGAAACTGAAAGCCATGTCCTCGCCCGCGTCGGGTTCGCCAAAGGGTTTGCCGTTGATCTGTACGCGCAGCTTGCCTTTGAGTTTGCTGCCCTGCCACGCATCGCCCAGCTCATCGGGGGTGACGGCCACGGGCGAAAACGCGCTGGCCGGCTTGGCCTGGAAGAAGCCAAAACCCTTGGCCAGCTCGGCCGGAATCAGGTTGCGCAGCGACACATCATTCACCAGCATGACGAGGCGAATTGCCTTGGCGCAGCGCTCGGCGCTCGAGCCCATGGCCACGTCGCCGGTGACCACGGCGACCTCGGCTTCCAGGTCAATGCCCCAGTCTTCGGTGATGGCGTCTATGGTGCCCTGCGGTTCGACAAACGAATCGGATCCGCCCTGGTACATCAGCGGATCGGTCCAGAAAGACTCCGGCACCTGGCTGCCGCGTGCCTTGCGCACCAGCTCGACGTGGTTCAGGTAGGCCGAGCCGTCGGCCCATTGGTAGGCGCGCGGCAGGGGTGAATGGCAGGCGGCGGCGTCGAAAGCCTGCGCATCTTGCAGGCTGCCGGCGTTCAGGGCGTCGGACACCGACTGCAACTGCGGCGCGCAACGCTCCCAATCATCGAGCGCGGCTTGCAGCGTGCGCGCGATCTGCGGCACGGCAATGCATTGCGAGAGGTCGCGGCGCACAACGACCAGCGTGCCGTCGCGCCCGCCCGTCTTGAGGGTGGCGAGTTTCATGGGGAACTCCTTGAGAAAAACAAACCGGGCCGGCGCAAAGGGTGCCAGCCGCCGGAGAGGCACCCCGCCCGCGCCGGGCAAGTGTGCGCGAGCGCCTTACTTGGCGGCGGCGAGCTGGTCGGTGACTTCCTTGTAGAGGCCTTCACCGACGCTGGGGATGAACATCTTCCATACCGGCTGCACCTTCTCGCGCATGCGGGCATGTTCGGCGTCGGTCACGTCGTTGACGATGAGGCCTTTGGCCGCCATCGCTGCTTGCGCAGATTTGGCCTGGTCGCGCGCCACACCGCGCTGGAACGAGCGCGCCTCGATGGCGGCGTCTTTCAGGATTTTCTGGTCGGCTGGCGAGAGCTTGTCCCAGAATTTCTTGGACACCAGCGGCAGGAAGGCGCCGTAGCTGTGGCGGGTCAGCGAGAGGTACTTCTGCACTTCGTTGAGCTTGAGCGCGGCAATCACCGCAGTTGGCGTTCCTTGGCCATCAATGGTGCGGGTTTCCAGCGCGGTGTAAAGCTCGGGCACGGCCAGAGGTACGGGATTGGCGCCCAGCGCCTTGATGGTTTCCTGTGAAATCTTGGCTTGCACCGAGCGGAATTTCAGGCCTTCAAAGTCTTCCACTTTGGCGATGGGGTGCTTGCTGTTGGTGGCGTTAAAGAAGCCGTTTTCCCAGTAGGCCAGGCCGACGAGACCCTTCTCGGGAAGCATGGCGAGCAGCTTGTCGCCGACCGGGCCGTCCAGCACTTTTTCGGCTTGCTGCGTGGTCGAGAACAGGAAAGGGAAATCCAGGATTTCGTATTCCTTGACCATGCCGGTGAGCGTGGTGGTTTGCGGCACGGTGAATTCGATGGTGCCGCCCTGCAAGGCCGAAGTGACCTGCACGTCGTTGCCCAGCGCGCCGGCGTAGAAGCCTTTGATCTTGATCTTGCCGCCGCTCTTGGCGTCAACCAGTTCAATGAACTTGGCGACGCCCTGGCCTTGGTGCGATTTCTCGGGCAGGGTGACGGCAAATTTCGCCGTGACCTGGGCTGCTGCGGTCAATGGGACGGCCACCGCGAAGCTGCTGGCAAGTGCCAGGGCCATCAGTTTGGACAGAGATTTCATGGGTTGTCTCCTGGGTTGAAAAAGTAAGAATCGGGCGTTAGCGCCACCAGCCAGCCGGCACCATCACCAAGGCCGGCCACAGCACCAGCGCAATCAGCACCGCCAGTTCGGCCAGCAGAAACGGCATGATTCCGCGCGCCGCCTGCGCCAGCGTCACCTTGCCAATGGAGCTGACCACGTTCAGCACCACACCCACGGGCGGCGTGATCATGCCGAGCGAGCAGTTGATGATGAAAATGACGCCGAAGTACACCGGGTCGATACCCGCCTGCTGCGCAATGGGCAGGAATACCGGCGTGAAGATCAGCACGATGGGGATGAAGTCCAGCACCATGCCGGCGAGGAAAATCACCAGCATCATGGCGGCGGTAAGCGCCAGCGGGTGTTCTCCCAGTCCACTGAGCCAGCCACCCACCTGGCCCGGCACATCGGCAATCGTGATCATGTAAGACGCCACCATGGCCAGGCTGGCCAGCAGCAGCACCACGGCCGTGGTGCGCGCCGTCACCAGCAGGCAGTGGTAGATGGAGGCCCAGCTCAGTTCGCGGTAAATCACGGCGCCGACAAACATCGCGTACGCCGCTGCGACCACCGCAGCTTCGGTGGGCGTGAAAATGCCAAATTTC
>JAUCDU010000176.1:0-6082 GCA_034674825.1 Giesbergeria sp. | reverse complement strand
CCGCTGTGCGGGTGAGGAATGGCGGGCAATGCGCCACGCGCCCATCCGTCCTACAGCACCACCGTCCTCCTTCCCACGGCGAATGCCAAGACGTCCGGCTACCTTTGCAGACATGCCGCGCCGCTCAGTGCGCGGAGAACTTCAAGGGGAACCACATGCTGAAATACGCCATCATCTTTGCCATCGTTTCGCTGATCGCCGGCGCGCTGGGTTTCACCGGTGTGGCCGCTGGCGCCGCCGGGATTGCCAAGATCCTGTTCTTCATCTTCCTGGCCGTTGCCGTGCTCTTTGTCATTCTCGCGGTGCTCGGAGTGGGCGCTGCGCGCAAGGCACTCAAGTAAAGCGCCAACCTCTGGCAATTTGGTGACATCGCCCGAGGCTGCTGCGGCACACGCCATGGCCGCCCTGAACGAAAAATCAAGCCGCCTCTTGTGCCTGCACCACACAGTTGCGGCCGCTCGACTTGGCGACATACAGCGCCGTATCCGCGCGTTTGATGAGTGCATGCGCATCTTCCACATGGTTCCAGGTGGCCACGCCGAAGCTGGCACTCACATGGCCCACGGCATCAAACGGCACCGAGGCAATGCGGGCACGCACGGCCTCGGCCATGGCCATGGCAGCGCCTTCTGGCGTTTCCTTGAGCAAAATGATGAACTCCTCGCCGCCAAACCGTGCGGCGCAATCGGACGAGCGAAGCAATTCGCGTACGCGCAATGCTGTGCTCTTGAGGACGACATCGCCTGAGTCGTGCCCAAAGGTGTCGTTGATGCGTTTGAAAAAGTCGATGTCAAACATCACCACCGACAAACTGCCTTTTTTGATCCGGGTTTCGGCCATTTCAACCTCCAGGTGCTCAAAGAAGCGGCGGCGATTGACGAGATCGGTGAGGAAATCCTTGGTGGCCAGATCTTCCAGTTTGCGGTTCAGCCGCGCCATCGGCTCGATTACCAGCGACGAAAGCGACAGATTGAGCACCACGAACAACAGCGCGAAACTGCCCGCCAGCGCTGCCATCACGGTATAGAACGTCGCGCTTGCTTTTGCCAACGGAAAATACATCGGCACCTGCACCACCTGGATGCCGACCGTCTCGTTCATGCCCCAGCCGAAACCATTCTTGTCGCCATACACCTTGAGCATGGTGGCGGGAGCCACCTGCGGCGTGCTGTGACAAGCCATGCATTGCTCCTGCTTGATGGTAATGGGGCGGGCCACATACATCGCGCGGTGCATGCCTTCGCCGACTTCACCGGTCACTTCCGTATCAAGACTCACACGACCGTCACGGAAGTCGCTGATGACGCGCTCCTGCCACTCATTGGCACGGTCGCGCAGGTTGGTGGGGTTCAGGACTGCCTCCTTGTACTCATAGCCCGGGAACCGCGCGTGCAAGCGCTGCAGTGTCTCGGTAGCGGCAAAGGCAGGCACCGTCTGCGGCAAAAATTGGTCAAGCAAGGTCACGTCAAGATGTGGTTTGACCATCTCGGTTGTGTAGTCCCGAATAGCCAGTGCCGCGTGCATCATGATCTGCGAGTTGTGCTGAACTTCCTCAATGGCAGAGTCCTGCAGAAAGCGGTGGACATAAAACCCCGCAGCAATGGCCGCCACGAGCAGCACGCCCGCCAGCACCAGATTGAATTTGAGCCGCAAAGACATCGTTCTCCCTTATTAGTTGTTGAGCACCGCACGTACGCTGCGTGCAAGCAGCCGGACGACGGCTGCAAAGCCTGCGTTTGTGCCAGATTTCCTCCCGGCGGTCCATCGACTTGTGCCTGGGCATTGTCCACGTTCGGTTAGACCCAGCCCAGACCTCGTCAATCTGATTGAAAATTCACGTTTGGGCTTGATAAGCAAGCACCAGCAGCTCACTTTTTGAAAGCATGTACGACACCGCCATCTTGATAGGACGATTTCAGCCGGTCCACAACGGCCACTTGGCGCTGCTGCGCGACGCCTTCGCCGTCGCGCGCCAGGTCGTCGTGGTGCTGGGCTCGGCCCATGCGGCGCGCTCGCCGCGCAACCCTTTCACCTGGCAGGAACGCGCCGCGCTGCTGCGCGAGTCGCTGTCTGAAGCCGAGCGCGAGCGGCTGTTGGTGCTGCCGGTGCGCGACTACTACGACGAGCCGCGTTGGGCACGGGCGGTGCAAGCCGGCGTGGAGGCGCTTCTGACGCAACAGAACCGCACGCCCTCATCCCAGCAAATAGGCCTCGTCGGCCACTTCAAGGACGCGAGCAGCAGCTACCTGCGCAGCTTTCCCGACTGGCCGCTGCGCGCGCTGCCGCGCCAGAACGATACCGACGCCACCGCATTGCGCGAAGCGTATTTCGGCGGCGAGCCCGCAAGCGCGCTGGCCGACCAGGTCCCGCAGGCTGTGGTCGTGTTTCTGGAGGGTTTTCGCGAAACGGCCGAGTTTGTGCGCCTGCAAACCGAATGGCGCGCCTTGCAGCAAGTCCATGCCGCCTGGGCCGGCACGCCCTATCCACCCGTGTTCGTCACGGTCGATGCGCTGCTGCGCGCCTGCGACCAGGTGCTGCTGGTGCGCCGGGCACATGCACCCGGGCAGGGCCTGCTGGCACTGCCCGGGGGCTTTATCGAAGGGTCGGAAACCTTGTGGCAAAGCTGCCTGCGTGAGCTGGCCGAGGAAACGCAGTGCAGCCTCACCGCGCCTGCCTTGGCCGCCGCACTGAAGCGCGTGGCCGTCTTCGACCACCCGATGCGCAGCCAGCGCGGGCGCACCATCAGCCACGTGCATTTTTTTGACCTGCCGGGAACTTCACTGCCCACCGTGCAGGGCAGCGACGACGCCGCGCAGGCGCTGTGGCTGCCGGTGGACGAATTGCGCGCGCTGGAGGCGCAGTTCTTCGACGACCACTTCCATATCCTGGACCAGTTCCTCGGCCTGCTGCCACGCGACGCGGCGGCCTGATCCGGGCCGCTGTCCGACAACGGCCCCGGCGTAGCACCGCTAGGCTGTTGTCTTGTTCATCGCCTGGGCACAAGACATCCATGACCCGTTCCCGCCTTCTTGCCTGGATTGCCTTGGCAGGCGCTGTCGCCACTACCACCGGCTGCATGGCACACCGCCTGTCCGTGGCCCGGGAGCTCGCCGCCAATGCCGAGCGATTTTCGGCGGCGCCAGAACACCCTGAGCGCCGCATTCTGGTGGTGGGCGACAGTACCGGTCTTGGCACGGGTGCAGACGCCGCAGCCGACAGCGTCCCTGGCCGCATCGGCGCTGCCCACCCACGCTGGCTGATCGACAACCTCGCCGAAAACGGCGCGAAATACGACGATGTGGCGACGCAACTTGAGGGGACGCAGAAGCGCTACGACCTGGTCCTGGTCATTGCCGGCGGAAACGACGTCATGCGGTTGACTTCCGCCAGCCGTCTGCGGCAGGACATCACACGCACTGTGCGACTGGCACAGGCGCACGCCCCGACCGTCGTGCTCATGCCGATGGGCAACGTGGGGCACGCGCCCTTTTTCTTTCCCCCGATCTCCTGGCTGATGTCGAGCCGCTCAAAGGAGCTGCACGTGATGGTTCAGCAGATCGCCAGCGAGAGCGGTGCCCGCTACATCCGCCTGTTGCAGCCGCCCGAAAACGACCCGTTTGCGCTGCAACCGAAAAAGATGCACGCCACTGACGGCCTGCACCCCAGCAGCCAAGGCTACGCGCAGTGGTTCGAACAGCTGCTGGCCCAAGGCGGGCTGGCTGCTGCCGCAGACCGCTAACGTGCAGCCCCAAGACGGCCCAGACGCGCCCAGACGCATTGCCCAACTGCGCAGAAAATCGAAATCTTCCGACTCTGTTAGGGTGGACCAACAGGCCAGCCAAACCGCTGACCGGATGCGCCCTTCATGGTGCAATCTTGGCGGCCTTCAAGGCTTGCATCCTGCAAATATTCCGATGCAGGCACAAAGTCTGCATAGTGAGACCACCGATGCTCGAGCGTTCAGCCTGCGCATGGCTCCTGCCCCCGAAGGCGTACCACAGCGTGCACAAGCCCGCCCTTGCACTGCGGCAGAAAGACGACCCAAGGAATCGCAGTGACGCAGACCAGGACACCCACAGCCTCCCGCCAAGATCATAAGCAGACCTTTTCGTGGTTTGTCTTTGGCCTGATGGCCAGTGTCACCTTTGTGGGCATCCTGTCCGAACTGGTGCCCTCGGGCATCCTGCCGCAGATGACCGAGGGGCTGGGCGTTGAGGAAAGCGACGTCGGCTTCATGGTCGGTGTGTATGCACTGGCGTCCGCCATTGCCGCCATCCCACTGGTCAGCGCCACCCTGGCGTTCAACCGCAAGACGCTGTTGATGGTGCTGCTGGTCGGGTTCGCGGTCTCCAATGTCGTCGTCGGCCTCTCATCGTCCTACCCGGTCATCATTGGCGCCCGCATCGTTGGCGGCATTTGCGCGGGTGTGATGTGGCCCATGATCGCGGCCTACGGAACGCGGCTGGCCCCGTCCAACATGCATGGCAAGGCCATTACCGTCATCATGTCCGGCAATACCCTGGGCATCAGCATCGGCCTGCCGGCGATGACGGCGATTGGCCTCGCGTTTGGCTGGCGCAGCGTTTTCCTGGTGCTTGGCGCGGTGGTCGCGGTGATTGCCGTGCTGTCGTATATCTACTTGCCTGAGGTAGAAGGCGAGAAGCTCAACAAAAGCAACTCACCCTTGGCAGTGCTGAAGATGCGCTCGATGCAGATCGTCTTGCTGTTGACGTTTCTGTCGGTCGCGGCCCACTACGGTATCTACACCTACATCACACTGCTGGTGGAGTTGATCGGCTTTGCCGGTGGTATTGGCGTGGCGCTGCTGATCTTCGGCATCGGCTCGGTGATCTCGGTGGCGGTTTCTGCGAAGTACATCGACGCCTATTTGCGCCCTCTCATCGTTTCGATGCTCGGCGTTGGCGGCATTTCCATGGCGATGTTCCTTGCCTTCAAGGGAGCCATCGGCGTCTCGCATGCCGCCTTCTTCCTGTGGGGTCTGGCCTTTGGCCCGCTGGTGACGATGTACCAGACCGCCGTGACCAAGCAGGTGGACGAAGCACGCGACATTGCAACGTCGGTGCAATCGAGCGTTTTCAACCTGTCCATCATGGTCGCCACCTGGGTCGGTGGAATGCTGCTGATCAATTTTCCGGATGGCGGCGTGAAGCTTGTCGTCGTCCTGTCGCTGGTTTGTTTCCTTCTGGCCATCGTGATTGCGTTTCTGGCCAGACGCACCTTGGGGCCGTCCTCAGGGTCGTCCACCAACCCATGAGAGAGATCACCATGAAAAAGTTCACCAACGCGCGCATCTACGGACAGCATGCGGAAACCAGCGATATCCTGGTTGACAAAGGCGTCATCACACAGATTTGCCAAAACTTGCCCAAGGCGCACGAAGAAATCGACCTGCAGGGGCGTCTGGTGGTCCCGCCCTACGTCGATCCTCACCTGCACCTGGACTATGTCTATACCGCCGGCAGCGAAGGTGCCAAGAACGCGAGCGGCACGCTGTTTGAAGGCATTGCCCGCTGGCACGACGTCAAGAAAACTCAAACGCTGGAGGACGCCAAGGAGCGGGCATTAAAGGGCATCGAAGAAGAGGTCTCCAAAGGCGTGCAGTTCATTCGTACCCACATCGACGTGTGCGACCCGCGCCTGACCGGCCTCAAGGCGATGCTGGAAATCCGCGAACAGCTCAAAGACAAGGTCACCATCCAGATCGTCGCCTTCCCGCAAGAGGGCATGTACGCCTACAAGGGCGGCGACGAGATGGTCGAAGAGGCTTTGAAGATGGGCGCGGACTGTGTCGGCGCCATTCCGCACTTCGAGTGGGCGCGCGAGATCGGCGAAAAATCCATCCACCGCACCGTGGAGCTGGCCGTCAAGTACAACAAACTGATCGACGTGCATTGCGACGAGACCGACGACGTGATGAGCCGCTTCGTCGAACTGCTCAACGCCCTGGTGATGGTCGAAGGCATGGGCACGCGCACCGCCGCCAGCCACACCTGTTCATTTGGCTCGGCCGACAACGCCTACGCGTTTCGCATGATGCGGCTGTTTCAGCAGTCCGGCATGC
>JAUCDU010000175.1:0-6145 GCA_034674825.1 Giesbergeria sp. | reverse complement strand
CCAGGTGCTCGATTCGATGGACATCGAAAAAGAGCGCGGCATCACCATCAAGGCGCAAACTGCCGCGCTGCAGTACAAGGCCCAAGATGGTCAGGTCTACAACCTGAACCTGATCGATACGCCTGGCCACGTTGACTTTTCCTACGAAGTGAGTCGTTCGCTCTCGGCCTGCGAGGGCGCCTTGCTGGTGGTCGATGCCTCGCAAGGTGTGGAAGCACAAACAGTGGCCAATTGCTACACCGCGCTGGATCTGGGCGTGGAAGTGCTGCCGGTGCTCAACAAGATGGACCTGCCGCAGTCCGACCCGGACAACGCCAAGGCAGAGATCGAGGACGTGATCGGCATCGACGCAGAGCACGCAATTCCCTGTTCGGCCAAGACGGGGATGGGCATCGACGAGATTTTGGAAGCCATCGTCGCCAAAGTGCCGGCACCGCGCGGCAACCCCGATGGTCCGCTGCGCGCCATGATCATTGACAGCTGGTTCGACACTTACGTCGGTGTGGTCATGCTGGTGCGCGTAGTCGACGGCCGCCTGCTCAAGGGTGAGCGCTTCAAGATGATGGCCACGGAATCGGTCTACAACGCCGACAACCTTGGGGTCTTCACTCCGGCGACAGAGCCGCGGGACCGGCTGGAGGCCGGAGAGGTGGGATTCATCATCGCCGGAATCAAGGAGCTGCAGGCTGCCAAGGTGGGCGACACCATCACACTGGAGAAGAAGCTTCCGAACAATGCAGGCCCCGCTACCGTGGCCCTGCCAGGTTTCAAGGAAATTCAACCGCAGGTGTTTGCCGGCCTGTACCCGACCGAAGCGAGCGAATACGACCAGCTGCGCGATGCGCTGGAAAAACTCAAGCTCAACGACGCCTCGCTGCACTATGAGCCCGAGGTATCGCAGGCGCTGGGTTTTGGCTTTCGCTGCGGCTTCCTGGGCTTGCTGCACATGGAGATCGTGCAAGAGCGCCTGGAACGCGAGTTCGACCAGGACCTGATCACCACCGCGCCCAGCGTGGTCTATGAAGTCGTCATGCCTGGCGGGGAAGTCGTGATGGTGGAAAACCCGGCCAAGATGCCGGATCAAGGAAAGCTCCAGGAAATCCGCGAGCCCATCGTCACGGTGCATCTCTACATGCCGCAGGAATATGTCGGCCCGGTAATGACACTGGCCAACCAGAAGCGCGGCGTGCAGATGAACATGGCGTACCACGGGCGCCAGGTGATGCTGACCTACGAGATGCCGCTGGGCGAAATCGTGCTCGACTTCTTCGACAAGCTCAAGTCGGTGAGCCGGGGCTATGCCAGCATGGACTACGAGTTCAAGGAGTACCGCAGCTCTGACGTGGTGAAGGTGGATATCTTGCTCAACGGCGAGAAGGTCGACGCGCTCTCCATCATCGTGCACCGCAGCCAGAGCCAGTACCGTGGCCGCGCCGTGGTGTCCAAAATGCGCGAGATCATCAGCCGCCAGATGTTCGACGTGGCCATTCAGGCTGCGATTGGCGGCAACATCATTGCGCGCGAAAGCATCAAGGCGCTGCGCAAGAACGTGCTGGCCAAGTGCTATGGCGGCGATATCTCGCGCAAGAGAAAGTTGCTCGAGAAGCAGAAAGCGGGCAAGAAGCGCATGAAACAGATTGGCTCGGTGGAAGTGCCGCAAGAAGCTTTTCTTGCCATATTGCAGGTGGAAGATTGATGCAGCTGGTTCAGATATTCACCTCCCTCGTGCTGGCGGCGTTTGCCGGCTACATCGGCGCCTGGTACTTTGGCGCCATCGAGGGCAACTTCGCGTTGCTGCTCTTCCTGGCAACCACTGTCACCGGTATGTACTGGTTGGCAGAGCGGGTGTATTTTTTGCCACGCCGACGCAAGGCGGCGCTGGCGCTTGAGCAGGCAGCCGAGGCGCGGCGCAGTGAACTGGACCGGCAAGGCATCAAGCGCGTGGATATCGACACCGGCGAGGCGCGGGCAAAAGCGCTGGCGCAGCCTTGGTGGCTCGACTGGACTGCAGGTTTGTTTCCCGTGATTGCAGCCGTATTCCTGCTGCGATCGTTTCTCTTCGAGCCTTTCAAGATCCCTTCGGGCTCCATGATTCCCACGCTGTTGGTGGGCGACCTGATTCTGGTCAACAAGTTCACCTACGGCATTCGTTTGCCGGTCATCCACACCAAAATTACCGAAGGCACCGCCCCCCAGCGCGGCGATGTCATGGTGTTTCGTTACCCGCCGCAGCCGAGCCTTGACTACATCAAGCGGGTCGTAGGGCTGCCTGGTGACGAGGTCGCCTACCTGAACAAGCGCCTGACGATCAACGGGCAAGCTGTGCCTACGCAAGCCGTGCCGGATTTTTTTGATGAAGACGCTACGCGCTATTTCAAGCAGTTTGAGGAGCAGTTGGGTAGCCACACGCACAGGCTGTTGAACAACGACGAGGCCCCCTCCTTTGTCCAAGGGGCAAGCAATTTTGCGTACCGTGACAACTGCCGCTACAGTGTTGAAGGCGTGGTTTGCAAGGTGCCCGAAGGGCATTACTTCATGATGGGCGACAACCGTGACAATTCACTCGATTCACGCTATTGGGGGTTTGTGCCGGATGCCAACATCGTGGGCAAAGCATTTTTTGTGTGGATGAATTTCGGCAACTGGAAGCGCATTGGCACGTTCCAGTAGCCACGCCAGATCACAGCATTGCAAACAAGAACGGGAGAGAAAGTCTATGAATCCGCATCGCACCCCAAGTCGCGCACGTCAACGCGGTCTGTCTTTCATTGGCGTCATTGTCATTGGCCTGCTCGCCGTGGCTGCCTTTGCCATTGGCGGGCAGTCGGTGCCTGTATTTCTGGAATCGCATGCGATACAAAAGGCGATCAACAAGGCTTCGCGAGAAGCCACAACCGTGCCGGAAATTCGGGCCGCTTTCGATCGCGCCGGGGCGATTGACGATATCAACTCTGTCAGCGGTAAGGATCTCGAAGTGACCAAGCGCGGCGACAAGGTTGTCGTGCGCGCCAAATACTCGCGCGAAATCGCGCTGGCCGGGCCGGCCTATCTGGTCTACCGCTTCGATCTGCAGTCTGAATAGGTGCAACCAGCTCTGGTTTCATTGCAGCAGCGGCTGCAACACAACTTCTCCAACCCGGCGCTGCTCAGTCGCGCCCTGACGCACCGCAGCGCCAGCGCCGACCACAACGAGCGGCTTGAATTTTTAGGCGACTCGGTGCTCGGTCTGGCGGTCTCCAGCTTGCTGTATGAGCGCTTGGCCGATCAGCCTGAAGGCGATCTTTCGCGCGTGCGCGCCAATCTGGTCAAGCAGGACACGCTGCACCGGCTGGCCCTGGGTCTGGACCTGCCCGCCGTGCTGCGCGTTGGCGAAGGCGAGGCGCGCACCGGGGGCAAGAGCCGCCCCTCCATGCTTGCCGACGCGCTCGAGGCGATCATTGGCGCCGTGTACCTGGATGCCGGATTCCAGGCCGCCACCCTTTTGGTGCGCCGTTTGTACGACGGCGTGGACATCACCCCCGACATGCAGGCTGCCGCCAAGGACGCGAAAACGGCCTTGCAGGAATGGCTGCAAGGGCGGCACATGAAGTTGCCGAGCTACCGCGTGGTGGACACCCAGGGGGCGGCGCATCGCCAGTTGTTCGAGGTGGAATGCACCGTGGCCGAACGACAATTGGCATTGCGCGGCACGGGCGCTTCGCGGCGTGCGGCCGAGCAATCCGCCGCAGCTGCCGTGCTGGCACAACTGGAGGCGGTAAAACCATGAACGATGCTACAAAAAAGGAAGCAATGAGCGGTGAACCCGTAAGCGCAGGGGGCCAGAAAGACCTCGAATCCATGCTGGCAGCAAGCAGGATCACTGCACCCGCCGATACGGCCGGCCAACGCTGCGGCGTGATTGCCATTGTCGGCAAGCCGAATGTCGGCAAGTCCACGCTGCTCAATGCCCTGGTGGGCCAGAAGATCAGCATCACCTCGCGCAAGGCGCAGACCACGCGCCACCGCATCACGGGCATCCACACCCGCGAGCAGACGCAGTTCATCTTTGTCGATACGCCGGGTTTCCAGACCCGCCACGCCACCGCATTGAACAAGTCGCTGAACAAGACCGTCATGGGTGCGATCAGCGATGTGGATTTGATTTTGTTTGTCGTCGAAGCGGGCAGCTTTACCCTGGCAGACGCCAAGGTGCTCTCGCTGTTCAAGCCCGGCATTCCCACGCTGCTCATTGCCAACAAATTCGACAACATCCACCGCCGTGCGGAGATCGCGCCCTGGCTCAAAAGCATGCAGGAGCGCCATCCGTTTGCCGAGTTCGTGCCCATGTCGGCCACCAACAAGAACGACGTCGAACGGCTCTACCCCATTTGCGCCAAGTACCTGCCCGAGCAGCCTTGGTGGTACGGCCAGGACGAGCTGACCGATCGGAGCGAGAAGTTCCTCGCCAGCGAGACGGTGCGCGAGAAGCTGTTCCGCTTTACCGGCGACGAACTGCCCTACACCTCGACCGTCATCATTGACCAGTTCAGCGAAGAGAAAAGCAAGCACCACAAGCGCCTGGTGCGCATTGCCGCCACCATCGTTGTAGAGCGCGACAGCCACAAGGCCATGGTGATCGGCGACAAGGGCGAGCGCCTGAAGCGTATCGGCATGGAGACGCGCCAGGAACTGGAAAGGCTCTTGGACGCCAAGGTGTTCATTGAAATCTGGGTCAAGGTGCGTTCGGGCTGGGCCGACGACGAGGCGCGGGTACGCTCCTTCGGCTATGAATGAGAGGCACCCCCTGAGCGGCTGCGCCGCGTCCCCCTCTCCTGCGGGAGGGGGACGCCACCAGTGGCCTGGCAAAGCCAGTTCCACGGTGGCACTGGCTTTGTGCTGCGCGGGTGCGGGCGCCGCAGTGCTGGCGCCGCAGTGCTGGCACAGGTTTGAGTGAAATTGGCCTCTAGCGCTTATAGCTATTGCGCTGATAGCTATTAAGAAAATAGCTAAATGCCCCCGCGTCGCTTTACCAACGAACCGGCTTTCGTCCTGCACCGCTACGACTGGAGCGAGTCCAGTCTGATTCTCGAAGTCTTCACCCGCAACCATGGCCGCACCGCGCTGGTGGCCAAGGGGGCCAAGAAGCCGAGTTCCAACTTTCGTCCGGTGCTGCTGCCACTGCAGCCGCTGCATTTGGGCTGGACGCAAAGCGCGTCCAGTGAGGCCGAGGTGCACACGCTCAAGGGCGCGGAATGGGTCGGTGGCCACATCTTGCCGCTGGGCGACGCATTGCTCTCGGGCCTGTACCTGAACGAATTGCTGCTGCGCCTGCTGGCGCGCGGCGACCCGCATGCGCTGCTGTTCGACCACTATGCCGCCACCGTGCAGGTGCTGGCCAGCGAGCACGGCGAGGCGCTGGAGCCCGTGCTGCGGCTGTTTGAATTGGTGCTGCTGCGCGAAGTCGGCCTGTTGCCGGCGCTGGACGTGCAGACGCTGACGCATTCGGCGCTGGTTCCGACAGATCGCTACGCGCTGGAAGCAGAAGGCGGCCTGCGCGCCGCCGCTCCGGGCGAACGCGCCAGTCTCAGTGGCGTCCAGTGGCTCGCGCTGGCCGATGCGCTGCCGTCGGGCGGCGGATTCGCCCGGCTGCTTCACGCCTGCGCGCCGGTGGCGGCTGCCCTAAAGCCCCAGCTGCGCGCGCTGCTGCAATACCATTGCGGGAGTCCGCGCCTGCGTACCCGGCAATTCATGATCGACGTGCAGGCACTTTGATTTGCGGCCGTGCCCCACTGGCCGGCTCCACCGCACCATGACCACTACACCCTCTGCCTCCCGGACCGCACTGTCTGTCAACGTCAACAAGGTGGCGCTGCTGCGCAACACCCGGTATCTGGGGATTCCCAGCGTGCTGCGCGCCGCGCAGTTCTGCCTGGAGGCCGGCGCCCAGGGCATCACGGTGCACCCGCGGCCCGATGAACGCCACATTCGGGCGCACGATGTGCACGAGCTGGCGGCTTTGCTCAAGCAGTGGCCGGACCGCGAATACAACATCGAAGGCAACCCGTCGCAGAACCTGATGGCGTTCATTCGCCAGGTGCGCCCGCAGCAAGCCACCTTCGTGCCCGACAGCGAAGACCAGTTCACCAGCGACCACGGCTGGAGTTTT
>JAUCDU010000174.1:0-6161 GCA_034674825.1 Giesbergeria sp. | reverse complement strand
CCGCCAGTGGCATGGGGAGGCTGGCGCGCACGCCCTCGGCGGCGGCGAGGCCGGATTTCAGCCCATCTTCGTGGAACCCATAGCCCGCCCAGGCGCCGGCAAACCAGGTGCGCTGCTGGCCCTGCAAGCTGCCGAGCCGGCGCTGGGCACGGATGGCGGCCGCGTCGAACACCGGGTGGGCGTAGTCGTATTCGCCCAGCACCTGCTCGGGCGCGATGCCGCCCACCGGGTTGAGCGAGACCACCACAGGCTGCGCAAACGGCAGCGGCTGCAGGCGGTTGATGAGGTAATGCAGGCACACCCGCGCCGATTCCTGGCGGCCCTGCGGCGCGCGCTCGTAGTTCCAGGCGGCCCAGGCGGCGCGGCGCTGGGGCAGCACGCGGGTGTCGGTGTGCAGCACGGCGCGGTTGGCCTGGTAGCGGATGGCGCCCAGAATGGCGCGCTCTTCATGGGACGGTTCGGCCAGCAGCGCCAGCGCCTGGTCGCTGTGCGTCGCCAGCACCAGGCGGTCGAAGTGCTCGGTGCCCGTGTCGGTGGTGATGCGCACGCCGGCGGCGTCGCGCGCGATGCGGCGCACGGGGGTGTTGCAGCGGGCGTCGGGCAAGCCTTGGACGATTTTTTGCACGTACTGGCGCGAACCGCCGGCCACGGTGAACCACTGCGGGCGATTCGCCACCTGCAGCAAGCCGTGGTTGTGGCAGAAGCGAATCATGGTAGCCACCGGGAACTTGAGCATCTGGTCCGTTGGGCAGCTCCAGATGCAGCCCAGCATGGGCAGCAGATACCAGTCGCGAAACGCAGCTCCCAGGCGCTGCGCGTCCAGAAAGTCGCCCAGCGGCTGCGCCAGCGTGCGTTCGTCACCGGCTTCGGCAATCGCGGTGCAGATGCGGTTGAAGCGCAGCAGGTCGCGCAGCATGCCGATGAAACGCGGGTTCACCAAGTTGCGCGGCTGGGCAAAGAGGCTGGCCAGGCTGGTGCCGCTCCACTCCAGCGCCTGCTGGCCGTACACGCGCGGCACCTGCACCGAAAACGACATTTCGGAAGGCGCGGTGGCCACGCCCAGCTCGGCAAACAGCGCCAGGAGTTGCGGGTAGGTGCGCTCGTTGAGCACCAGAAAGCCGGTATCGACGCCGTGGGTGGTGGCGCCGTGCTCGCCCGGCAGCGTGACGTCCACCGTGTGCGCATGCCCGCCAAAGGTGGCGCCGGCTTCAAACAACGTGGTCTGGGCGTGCGGCGCGAGGCGGTGGGCAGCGGCCAGGCCCGCAATGCCGGCGCCGACGACGGCGACCTTCATGCGGGCCTCCGCGCAAGAGGCCAGGCCACTGGAAAGAAAAAAGTTGCGAAGCGCCCCGACGCGAAGAAGAGAGGGAGGGAGGAGAAGCGCCTCGGGATTTCAATCGACCCACCAGGGGCCGAAAGGCTTCGCAACACAAAGCTCGTTCGACATTGTGAATGTCGAATGGCTGTATGGAGTAGGGCGGAGGTTGTGAAGTTCCGCCGATTTCGGTGACGTTGGCAACAAAACGTGCGAGCCTGCCTGCTGTTCTGAAAGCCAAGACGTGGCAGTGCCTCAGCGGTGTCTGGTGCCGACCCTGACACTGCGTCTATAGTGGAGGAAGTCGATTTTTTCATAGCGTCCAACTAATTTGTCTAAGACAAAATACAATTTAACCATGTTTTGTCCAACTGTGTTGCCGATCCGTCTTCTCCAGTACGCGTCGTGCGCGCAACTGGATTCAGCGGGCGCAGTGCTTGGCCTGCAGTGCCTGTGAGCGACCAGACTCCTCACGCTTCTGGCAGTGCTTCTGCCTACTCCATCGCGGCGGTGGAGCGGGAAAGTGGCTTGTCCAAAGACACTTTGCGAATGTGGGAGCGGCGTTATGGCTTTCCCGCCCCGGCCCGGGACGCCCTGGGCGAGCGCGTCTATCCGGCAGCCCAGGTCCAGCGCTTGGGGCTGCTGCGCCGCTTGATACAGGCGGGGCACCGGCCTGGGAAGGTGGTCGGGCTGGGTGACGAGGCACTGGAAGCCTTGCTTTTGGACACCAGCGCGCTCCCACTGCAGCACGGCGCGCGCGTGGCGCGCACGGGATCACGCGGCGCCACGGCAACACAAGCCGCGCCCATGCACGCCTTGGTGCAGCACTGCTTGGGACAACTGGCCGCGCACGACCTGCCAGCGCTGCGTGAGGAGCTCAGCCGGGCCGTCTTGGGGTTGGGTCTGCAAGTCTGCGTGCTGGAGCTGATCGCGCCGCTAACGCGCGAAGTAGGCCTGGCCTGGTTGCAGGGTCGTATCCAGGTGTTTGAAGAGCACCTCTATACCGAGTGCGTGACCGGCGTACTGCGCGGCGCCATCGCCAGCCTGCCGGGCAGCAAGCCCGCTGGCGTGCCGCGCGTGCTGCTGACCACCTTCTCGCAGGAGCAGCATGGACTGGGGCTGCTGATGCTCGAAGCCTTGCTGGCACTGCACGGCTGCACCTGCATGGCGCTGGGAACGCAGACACCCCATGCGGACATTGTTCGTGCGGCCGAAGTGTTTCGCGCAGACGTGGTGGCGCTGAGCTTTAGCGGCATCCTCGCGCCCGCCCAGACACGCGCGGGCCTGCGTGAACTGCGCGCGCAACTTCCCGTGCGCACGCAGGTCTGGGCCGGCGGGCAGGGCGCCGTGGTGGATCAGGGCGAAGCGCCCGGCATGCTGCTGGTACGCGAACTGGACGCAGTGCCGGGCGTGCTGGCGGACTGGCGCGCCGCAAACGGACGGACTGCGAAGCAAGTGCTTTGAAATTGCACCCGCAGGGGCCGCTCAAAACTTCGGAATGCGAATCCGGCTGATCATCAGCGAGCCCGACAGCGCAAACAGCAGCACCAGCGGGTGCAGCCCCCAGCCGGCAAACTCCCACCGGCCGAACCACAGCGATTCACGCAGAGCGCCCAGAACCGCGGCGAGTGCCAGCAGGGCCACCAGCGCGAACGAGGTCGGAATGGGCGTGCCCTCGAAATACTTCACCTTGCCGTCATCGCCCGAAAGCGTTTCAGCCGTCACGTTGTAACGCGCCAGACGCGAGACGCCACAGGCGACAAAGTACGCCAGCACGATGCGGTCCCAACCGCCCTGCATGCCGCAGGCATACGCGAGCACGGCGGGGGCCACGCCAAAGGAGATCACATCGGCCAGCGAATCGAGCTCACGCCCCATGGCCGAGCTCTTTTGGCGCCAGCGCGCGACCCGCCCGTCGAGCACGTCAAAGATCAGCGCGGCCAATACCAGCGCGGCGGCAAAGTACACATGCCGCACGCCGTCGTTCTCCAGATAGGTCATGGCGGAAAACAGTGCGCCGACGCCGCACACCGCATTGCCCAGAGTGAACCAGTCGGCGAGGTGGAACTCGCGGATCATGGAAAAGCGCTTGGGGCGGTTGGTAGCAGGATCGGTCATGGGACGTACGGGAGAGATCGGGGGTTCATTATGAAAGCGCCGTCGTCGCCCGCCCTGTCGGCGAAACGCGCATTCGTCCCGAGCAACGGCGCAGACCGCGCTAAGTTCGGATGCGCGCCGCGTGCTCAGCCGCGTAGGCCACGTACCAGTCCAGGCACTCCGGGTTGGCCATGGCGTCGCGGTTCAGCACCTTGTCCACCGCCTGGCCCAGCAGCAGCTTCTTGATTGGCAGTTCCTGCTTCTTGCCGCTGAGCGTGCGCGGCACCTGCGCCACCTGCACGATGGCGTCGGGCACGAAGCGCGGTGAGAGCGCCGTGCGGATGGCAGCGGCAAGCCGCGCGCGCAAGGCGTCGTCGAGCGCCACGCCCGGGCGCAGCACGACGAACAGCGGCATGAAGCTCTCACGCCCCAGGTATTCCAGGTCCACCACCAGGCTGTCGAGCACCTCGGGCAGTGCCTCGACCGCGCTGTAGAGCTCGCTCGTGCCCATGCGCAGGCCGTGGCGATTGAGCGTGGCGTCCGAGCGGCCGTAGATGACGCAGCCGGGGTTGGCGGCGCTGCCAATCTCGATCCAGTCGCCATGGCGCCAGACCGCGCCCATGGATGTCGGGCCGTCGCCGCCGCCGGGCAGCCTGCCATGGCCAGGCGGAAAGCTGTCGAAGTAGCTGCTGATATAGCGCTCGCCGCTGTCGTCGCCCCATAGGTACAGCGGCATCGACGGCAGCGGCTGCGTGCACACCAGCTCGCCGACCGCGTCCAGCACCGGGCGGCTTTGCGAATCCCAGGCCTCGACGGCGGCGCCCAGCATGCGGCATTGCATGCGGCCGGGCGTTTGCGCCAGCTCGCGGTTGCCGCCGAGGAAGGCGCCGGCGAAGTCGGTGCCGCCGGAAATGTTGGCCCACCAGATCCCGTCCGGGCGCTCGCCGTCTACGCCCGCCTTCGCCATAAAGCCGGTGCCCCATTGCTGCACTTCGGCCGACAGCGGCGAGCCGGTGGAGCCCAGCGCCCGGATGGTCGTCAGGTCGCCGCATTGCGCCGGCGTGATGTCGGCCTTCATGCAGTTGGCATAGAACGCCGCGCCGGCGCCGAAAAACGTCACGCTGTTGTTGGCGGCAAAGCGCCAGAGCACCGTCCAGTCGGGTTGCTCCTTCGTGCCGCCGGGGTTGCCGTCGTAAATGACGCAGGTGGTGCCGAGCAGCAGACCCGCCATCTGCGCGTTCCACATGACCCAGCCGGTGGAGCTGTACCAGTGGAAGCGCTCGCCCCAGCTGTTGGGGGCGTAGCTGCAGCCGATGTCGTTGTGCAAGGCGCCCAGCTCCATCAGCACCAGCAGCATGCCGCCGTGCCCGTGCACGATGGGTTTGGGCAGGCCGGTGGTGCCGCTGGAATAGACGATCCAGATCGGGTGGTCGAACGGCACCCAGAGCGGCTCAAAGGCGGCAGTTTCAGCATCATTTTGGCTGCTAGCGCTTGTCCAGTTTACGTAATCAGCTATCGAAACAGAAGCATTCAGATTGCCCACCACCACGCCGTGCGTCACGCTTGGCAGGGCAGCGCGCAGTTCGGCCAGCACGGTCCGGCGGTCGTGTTCGCGCCCGCTGTGCACCACACCGTCGACGCCGATCAGCACTTTGGGCTCGATTTGGCGGAAGCGGTCGAGCACTGCTTGCGTGCCCATGTCGGGCGCGCAAATGCTCCACACGGCCCCAATCGCTGCCGTCGCCAGCAGGGCCACGGCGGCTTCGGGAATGTTGGGCAGGTAGGCGGCCACGCGGTCGCCCGGCTGCACGCCGGCGGCGCGCAGATGCAGCGCGAAGGCGGCGACCTGCTGCTGCAGATCCGGCCAGGAAAGCTGGCGCAGCGCGCCGCGCTCGTTGTCGGCCACGATGGCCGGCATGCCGGCGGCGTGCGCACCGGCGACGTGGCGCAGCACCTGGCGGGCGTAGTTCACCTGGGCGCCGGGAAACCACTGGGCGCCGGGCATGGTGTTCTTGGCAAGCACGCCCAGAAACGGCGTTGGCGACTGGATGTCGAAAAACTCCCAGATGCTTTGCCAGAACACATCCAGCTCGGTGGTGGACCAGCGCCAAAGCGCGTCGTAATCGTCGAAATGCAGGCCGCGCTCGGCGCGCAGCCAATCCTGGTAGAGACGAATCTGGGGAATATGGGGGGCTTGCATGGCGACCAAGGGTAGCGCCAGCGCGCAGGATGCGGGGTTGGGGTTTGCACGGTCCGCTTCGCGCATGCACGCTTGGGCGCCCCTTCGCGTAGCATCACGCCCACCAAATAAACGAGGGAGAAACCAAGCATGTCCATGTTCAGTTGGCAGGAAAAGAGCCCGGCAGTACTCGACAGTGGCGGCGTCATCGGGCCGCACGAGCGCCTGCCCTGGCTGCAGACCGGCGCCATGGGCGTGCAGCACGTGATTGCCATGTTTGGCTCGACGGTGCTGGCGCCCATCCTGATGGGGTTTGACCCGAATCTGGCCATCCTGATGAGCGGCATTGGCACGCTTATCTTCTTCATCATCACCGGCGGCAAGGTGCCAAGCTACCTGGGCTCAAGCTTTGCCTTCATTGGCGTGGTGATTGCCGCCACCACGTACGCCGGCAAGGGGCCCAACGCCAACATCGGCCTGGCTCTGGGCGGCATCATTGCCTGCGGGGCGGTGTACACGCTGGTGGGCTTCATCGTCCAGGCCATAGGCACGGGCTGGATCGAGCGCTTC
>JAUCDU010000173.1:0-6175 GCA_034674825.1 Giesbergeria sp. | reverse complement strand
GCTGGATGCGCGCCGGGTCTTCGCACTTGATCAGCGCGTGGTAGTCGGCCAGGAAGTAAAAGCTCTGCACGCCGGGGCGCAGGCTGGCCGCGACCGAGGGGCGGATCGAGCCGACGAAATTGCCCAGGTGCGGCGTGCCGGTGGTGGTGATGCCGGTGAGGTAGCGGGTGGTGCTCATGGGAACGAAATCAGCAGAAAGAAAGATAAAAGACGGACTGTTGCACGATGACGTCTACCGAGCAGAGCCTTTGAAACCGGCGCTGCACCTGCCAGCGCCCCCCGCGCAAGGGCCGCCACGACATGCAACTGTCGTCTGCACTCCGGGCGCCGGGGGCGTCCCCTTCCCGCATCGCGCAGCGAGGCGAGAGAGGGGGATGGCGCCGAAGGCGACTCAGCGGGTGTTTCATGCCAGCAGCGCGACGAAGGGCGTGAGCAGCAGGTTGATGGCGGCGTAGCCCAGCTTCATCAGCGGCAGCAGCCACCAGGTGCCGACCACGCCCGCCAGCACCAGCGCCATGACGATGAAGAAGCCCCAAGGTTCGACGCGCGAGACCATTTGCGCCTGCTTCCAGGGCAACAGCCCCACCAGCACGCGCCCGCCATCGAGCGGCGGCAAGGGGAACAGGTTGAAGGCCCACATCACCAGGTTGACCAGCACCCCGGCGCGCGCCATCTCCAGGAAGAAACGCTCCTCCACGCCCGTCGCTACCAGCGCCACGATCAGCAAGGCCCAGGCAATGGCTTGGACAAAATTGGACGCCGGTCCCGCCAGCGCAACCCAGATCATGTCGCGCTTGGGGTTGCGCAGTGCGCCGAAATTCACCGGCACCGGCTTGGCGTAGCCAAACAGGAATGCGCCCGAGGTGGCGAAGTACAAGATCAGCGGCATCAGGATGGTGCCAACCGGATCAATGTGCTTGAACGGGTTGAGCGTGACGCGCCCCAGGCGCGCAGCCGTGGGGTCGCCGAAGTGGCGCGCCACGTAGCCGTGGGCCGCCTCGTGCACGGTGATGGCAAAAAGCACCGGCAGTGCGTAGATGAGGACGGTCTGGAGGATGTTGGAAAAGTTCACCCGCCTGATTGTCTCTTATGGCGCGACTCGCACCCGCAATGGGGCGCGGTGAGCCTGCCAATCGACGAGCGCAAACAAACCATGCGGGATGCCAGATTGTCCTGAAATGCTATTCAATAAATAGCTGGCATCGCTTTACCAGCAAGCGCTGGAGGCCAATTTGGTGCAAAAACCTAGAGCCCAAGCGCTGCCAGATCGCCTCGCCCTTCGCGCACCACTTCGGGGTCGCCGCCTTTTTCCATGGGTGTCAGGTCCAGCACCGTGGTGGGTTGCGACGGGCAGGCGCCGGCATCGATGACGCCGTCGATGAGCTTGTCAAAGCGCGCCAGGATTTCCTCGGCGTCGTTCATGGACTCGGTCTCGCCGGGCGGGATGAGCGTCGTGCCCAGCAGCGGCCCGCCGTGCAGCTCCAGCAGCGCCTGCAGAGCGGCGCCTTCGGGCACGCGCAGGCCAATCGTCTTGCGGCTCGGGTGGCTGACGCGGCGCGGCACTTCCTTGGTCGCGTCGAGAATGAAGGTGTAGGCGCCCGGTGTCGCGAGCTTGAGCAGCCGGTACTGGCGGTTGTCCACCCGGGCATAGCTGGACAGCTCCGAGAGGTCGCGGCACAGCAGCGTCAGGTGGTGCTTGTCGTCGACGCCGCGAATGCGGCGCAGGCGATCGACTGCGGCTTTGTCGTCCAGCTGGCAGACCAGGGAATAACTTGAATCGGTCGGCACGGCCAGCACGCCGCCTTGCTGGAGCAGGTCGGCAGCCTGTTTGATCAAGCGCGGCTGGGGGTCGTCGGGATGGACTTCGAAAAGCAGGGCCATGGAAATTTCAGGAGAAAGCTTTAGCGGCCCGGGTGGATGTGCGCTGCCACCAGCTCCCAGGCCGGGGTCAGATCGGAGGGCAGGGGCCCGAGCATGCCGAGGTCGGTGTGCGACTCGTCGGGGCTGTGGAAATCGCTGCCGCGTGAGGCGGCAAGGCCCATCTCGCGCGCCAAGTCGGCGTAGCGCAGTGCCTCGGCGGCCGAGTGGCTGCCGGTGACTACCTCCACTCCGCGACCGCCGTGCTGTTTGAATTCTGAAAACAGTGCGAACTCTTCGTTCGCCGTGAACTTGTAGCGCGCCGGGTGCGCGACGACGGCCACGCCGCCGGCTTCGGTAATCCAGCGCACCGCATTGCCGAGCGATGCCCAGCGGTGCGCAACGAACCCGGGTTTGCCTTCAATCAGGTACTTGCGGAACACCTCCGAGGTGTCGCGGCAGACGCCCGATTCCACCAGAAAGCGCGCGAAGTGGGTGCGCGAGACCAGTTCCGGGTTGCCCACGAAGCGCAGTGCACCTTCGTAGGCGCCTTCGATTCCTGCGGCGGCCAATTGGTCGCCCATGTCGCGTGCGCGCTCCAGACGCCCACCGCGCGTCGCGGCCAAACCCTGAATCATGGCGGGATCGCTGGGGTCAAAACCCAGCCCCACGATGTGTACTGTGGTACCGGCAAAGGTGACGGAAATCTCAACGCCACTGATGTAGGCCATGCCCAAGGCCTGCGCCGCCGCCAGCGCGCGTTGCTGGCCGCCGACTTCGTCGTGGTCGGTCAGCGCCCAAAGATCGACGCCGTTGGCGTGCGCGCGCTGCGCCAGCGCCTCGGGCGTGAGCGTGCCGTCAGAGACAACAGAGTGGCAATGGAGGTCGGCGTTTTTGTAGATGTGCACGGCCACATCTTACGGGTTTGTCCTGATGTTCGCAGGCGCGACCGGCCGTTCCAGGCGCAGTACGCTTGCAGGCGTACGGACGGTTTCTGAATGTGTCCGTCTCTGTCCTCCCCTGGGAAAACCTCATGCACCTCGACAATATCCGCGTATCCCGCAAGCTCTGGGGGATGTTTCTGTTGCTGATGTTGGCGATGCTGGCCATTTCCGCAGTGGCGCAGTACCGCGTCAACACCTCCATGAATCAGGCGATGCGGACGGTTGTTGATATAGAGGACCGCGTTTCCACGGCGCTGCGCTGGCGCGGCGCCACGGTGGCATCGAACGCCATGGCGTTGGATGGTGCGCTCACCACCGATTCGGCGTTGGCACAGCAACTCGGCGCGCGCCTGAAGGCTGCATCCAGTGACGTGGACAAGCTGCAGGAAGCGCTGGTCGCCAGCGCAAGGACGCCGACCGACAAGGCCGCGCTCGAACCGGTGCTGGCCGCTCGCAAGGCCGCGCAGGATGCCAGGGCGAAGTCGGCACAGCTCAAAGCCGCAGGAGACGATGCGGCGACGCAGAAATTTGCCAACGAGCAGCTGGTGCCTCTGGGAGCAAAGCTTCTCCAAGCTCAGGATGCGTTCAACGAAGCGCTCGAAAAGCAGCGCGATGCGGAGCTGGCGCAATCGGGCGCGCGTCGTGTGCAGCATGGCCTGGAGGCCATGGCCATGGTGCTGCTGGTCTTGCTCGCCTTTGTATTTTTTGTCTGGAAACTGGTGCGCTCGGTCACCGTGCCGCTGGACCGGGCCAGCGCCCTGATTGATGCGATTTCCAACGGCGACCTGACCCAGGAAATTGCGACCGAGCGCAAGGACGAGTTTGGCCACATGCTGCGCGAACTCTCCCGCATGGCGCAAAAGCTGCGCAGTGTGGTGGGCAATGTGCGCTCGGGTGTCGAGGCGGTTTCGCTTGCTTCAACGGAGATTGCCGACGGCAACCACGATTTGTCGGTGCGCACCGAGCAGTCGGCCTCTAGCCTGCAGCAGACCGCCGCCAGCATGGAAGAGCTCACCGCCACGGTCACCCAGTCGGCCGACACCGCGCGCCAGGCGAATCAGCTGGCCGCCAACGCGGCCAAGGCCGCCACGCGCGGCGGCGAAGTGGTCGGCCAGGTGGTCACCAGCATGGAGCAGATCAGCCACAGCGCGCGCAAGATTTCCGACATCATTGGCGTGATCGACGGCATCGCCTTCCAGACCAACATCCTGGCGCTCAATGCCGCTGTCGAGGCTGCGCGGGCTGGCGAGCAGGGGCGCGGCTTTGCGGTTGTGGCATCCGAAGTGCGCAGCCTTGCCGGACGCAGTGCCGAGGCCGCAAAAGAGATCAAGCAGCTCATTGGCACCTCGGTCGCGAATGTGGAGACGGGCTCGCGCCAGGTCGCCGAAGCCGGTGCGAGCATGGACGAAATCGTTGCCAGCGTGCAGCGCGTGACCGACCTGATTGGCGAGATCACGGCGTCGTCTACCGAGCAGCGCGACGGCATCTCGCAGGTCAACCAAGCCGTCACGCAGCTCGACCAGATGACGCAGCAAAACGCGGCCTTGGTCGAACAATCGACCGCCGCAGCCACGGCACTGCGCGACCAGGCGCAACACCTTACGGGCGTGGTGGCGGCATTCAACGTCGGCGCGACCGCCGTGGCGGTGCGGCGCGCTCCAGCGCCCAAGCGCAAGCCCGTACCCCCCGCCAAGGCGATCGCCGCGCCAGCTACCGCTGCACCGCGCAAATTGGCGTCCCCGGCGCGGCCGGCGGTGGCCGCGCAAGCGTCCGCCAGAAAGGCGCCTGCCCTCGCAGCCACGCCCGGGCGCATCGCGCCACCTGCCAAAGCACCGGCCTCGTCAGCGTCCGAGAGCGACTGGGAGAGTTTCTAAGCTCAAACCTGCGCGCCCTCGACCAGGAACTGCACGCGCCGCTCGCCTTTCCATTCGTTGACGTCACGGCGAAACGCCAGCAACACCCGGCCCGGCAGCGGGTCGGTGTGGCCGAACCAGATGCCATCCACCGGCCGGCCCTGATGCCGCAGCTTGAGCGACAGGTGCTTCTCGCCCACCAGGCGCTGGCTCAGCACCTCGACCTCTTCGCTGAACGTGGGCGGGGCAAAGCCCTGGCCCCAGACCTCGCGGTGCAGCGTGTCCACCAGATCGGCGCGGCAGTATTCGCTCGCCAGCGTGCCGTCGGTGTCGATGCGGCGCGTGAGCGCGGCGGCGTCCAGCCATTCGCGCGCCACCTGCGCCAGCGCCTGCTCGAAGACCTCGAACTGACCCGCGGCCAGCGTGCAGCCCGCCGCCATGGCGTGGCCGCCGAACTTGAGCAGCACGCCGGGGTGGCGCTTGGCGACCAGGTCCAGCGCGTCGCGCAAATGAAAGCCGGCAATCGAGCGGCCCGAGCCCTTGAGCTGGCCCTCAGCGTCCGGCGCGCCACTGTTGGCGAACACAAAGGTGGGCCGGTGCAACTTGTCCTTGATGCGTGAGGCGACGACGCCGACCACGCCTTCGTGAAACTCGGCGTCAAACACGCTGACGGCGGGTGGCGGTTCCTCCCCTTCCGCAAACAGGTTTTCGGCCATCAGCAGCGCTTGCTCGCGCATGCCGCCCTCGATCTCGCGGCGCTCGCGGTTGATGGCGTCGAGCTGGGCGGCCAGCCGCGCGGCGTGGCCCGCGTCGTCGCTCATCAGGCACTCAATGCCCAGCGACATATCCGACAGGCGCCCGGCCGCATTGATGCGCGGCCCCAGGGCAAAACCAAAGTCAAAACTCGTGGCGGCGTCCATCTTGCGGCCGGCTGCGGTGAACAGCGCGGTGATGCCGGCGGGCGCATGGCCGCCGCGGATGCGCTTCAAGCCCTGCGCCACCATACGGCGGTTGTTGGCGTCCAGCCGCACCACATCGGCCACGGTGCCCAGGGCGACCAGCGGCAGCAGCGGCTCCAGGCGGGGCTGAGTGGCCTTGTCGAACAGGCCGCGCGCACGAAGCTCGCTGCGCAGCGCCAGCAGCACGTAAAACATCACGCCAACGCCCGCGATTGCCTTGCTTTCGAACGTGCAGCCAGGCTGGTTGGGGTTGACGGTGGCGTCGGCTGCGGGCAGTTGCTCGCCCGGCAGGTGGTGGTCGGTGACCAGCACCGCCAGACCCAGCGCCTTGGCCTCGGCCACGCCGTCGACGCTGGCAATGCCGTTGTCCACGGTGACCAGCAGGTTGGCGCCGCGCGCCTTCACGCGGCGGGCTATTGAGGCGGTCAGGCCGTAGCCGTCCACCACGCGGTCGGGCACGAGGTAGTCCACGTGCTGCGCGCCCAGCAGGCGCAGGCCGCGCAGCGCCACGGCGCAGGCGGTGGCGCCGTCGCAGTCGTAGTCGGCGACGATGCAGATGCGC